>URBY01000001.1 GCA_900546245.1 uncultured Mycoplasmatota bacterium
ATATTTTCCCGTTAATGTTTAAAAATTTTTGAGACATTTTCCTAAATTATTGACATAGTGATAACTTTTTTATTAATTCCTTATATTATATTTTAATAAAGAATATTAATTATTTTTCATACAATTTAATGAGGAGTTTTACTATGAATTTAATACCAAACATTCCACCAAAGTTATTTTCATTAAGTGCTGTTACAGTTGGTTATTTACTAATAGATGATACAACAGCAAATGAGCAAAATGCACTTGGAAACTGGCTTATGCTTGTTGCACAAATTCTTTGTACAAATGCTTTTTATAAACAAGTTATGCAAGAGCGTGGCTTTGATAATAATAAAAATGATAGTGAACAAACAATAGCTATGATGCAAAAAATGATGGATGCTCTGCAAAAAGAAATTGACGAAATAAAAAAAGGAAATTAATTCCTATTTATTTGTATTATGATAATAATTAAATTCAGAAAGTTCAATTGAAAGTTCTTGTAAGTCATCAGCATCATAAACTTCTTCAAGTGCTGTTTCTACTTCGTACATTAAAGGTTTTATATCATTAAATTTTTTATAATCAATTTCATATCTTTTCAAAATTTCTATCTGCCTATTCGATAAATACAGATTATCGCTTATTTTATTAAGTTTATTATCATAAATTGTTTTTGTTGCAATTTTATTTATTTCTTCATCATTATACATATTATTTATCCTTTAATTCCACTTTTATTTTTTCTAAAATTTTCGTATTTTCTTTTAAAATAACTTTTGCATCTATTTCTTCCTTATTTTCCGCATAAAAAATAGAACTATATAATAAACTCTTTAGGTGTTGAAATTTTATTTCATCAACATATTTTTTTATATCGCTATTTTCATATAATTGTAACTTTGCTAATATACCTTTTAAATTTTCACCTAATTCATTATTTTCATATATTTGAACATAATTTGAAACTAGTATATCACGCTTTAATAATTCTAACATTATCTTTTTATATAATCTTTTATCAATTTTTCCAAGTATACTAATAAATTCTGTTGATTCATTTAATATTTGATCTTTTGTATGTTTTTCTGAATTTATCATTTTTAACATTTTATTAGTTATATAATCAATATCAACATTTACTGTATATTCTTCTAAATCCTGGTAAAAAATAGTATTTATTTTTTCTATTTGCTCTATATCATCCTCTGATAAACACTTAATTCTTAATATTTTATGAAATGCGCTTGAATTATAAAAGTTTAAAATTTGTTTCATTGTTTCATAACATAATTTTATTGATTGATTATACATTTGTTCCCATTCATCAAAGGAATTAATATTTTTTAACATTTCCAATTTTTCTTCATTATCATAAGTAATAGCATTACACTTTTTATTAAAAGCGAGCCACGTATATAAATCACTATAACATACCATTTTTTGAACATTATTAATAACTTTTGCATATTCGCTAGATACTTCAAGTTTTGGTACAATTACAAAATTATCAGATGAAGTAAATCCTAATTTTTTCTCGGCTACTTCATTTATTTTATTCACAGATTGTCTAAATTTTTTATTATAATTACAACTTTCCATTTTTCCACCACCAATTAACAATTATTGGCAGTTTAGTATAGATTATATTATCTATTTTGTCAAATTAGAAACTGCTTTTATTATAGCAATTTTTCCATATTCATAAGTTAAAGAACCTTGCATATATGCAATATATGGTTTTCTAATTGGACCATCACAAGAAAGTTCTATTGAAGAACCTTGTGTAAATGTACCAGCCGCCATTATTACTTTATCTTCATACCCAGGCATATCCCATGGCATAGGAATAGCAAATGAGTCTACTGGTGATGCCATTTGAATACCTTGACAATACTTAACTAAATCCTCTTCTTTTCCAAATTCAATATTTTGAACAATATCTACTCTTTCATCATTGTATCTTGGTTCTACTTTATATCCTAATTTTTCTAATACTTTACTTGCAAGTACGGCAGTTTTAAGTGCTGATGCAACCACACTTGGTGAAAAAAATAACCCCTCTAAAATTTGTTTATTAATACCAAGTGTTGGACCTACTTCCCTACCTTCACCTGGAAGCGTTAATCTTTCACCAGCTAAATCTACTAATCTTTTTTTACCAACAATATAAGCACCATTAGGAGCAATTCCTCCACCTAAATTCTTTATAAGTGAACCAACTATTATATCCGCACCCATTTCAATTGGTGAAACCTTATCTACAAATTCACAGTAACAATTATCAACCATAATAATTACGTCTTTATCATAATTTCTAATTAAATCTACTACTTTTTTTATTTTTGAATTTGATATACTTTTTCTTGTAGAATATCCTTTTGATCTTTGTATTTCAATTAACTTTATTTTTGATTTTTTTAATCTTTCTTCTATTTTTTCATAATCAAAATCATCATTAATTAAATCGATTTGTTCATAATTTACACCAAATGATTTTAATGAGCTATCATTTGAAACAATACCTATAACTTCATGAAGTGTATCATAAGGTAGTCCACTTATACTAAGCATTGTGTCACCAGGTCTTAAATACGCAAATAAAGCAACTGTAAGAGCGTGTGAACCTGATATAAATTGACCTCTAACAAGAGCATCCTCTGCGCCAAAAATTTCAGCATATATCTTTTCTATTACATCTCTACCAATATCATCATATCCATAACCTGTTGTTTGTGAAAAATGCGCTTCTGATATCTTATTATTCCAAAAAGCATTTAAAACTTTCAAACTATTATATTCACAAATTTCATCTATTTTTTTAAATTCTTCATCTAATTCTTTCTCTGAATCATTTACTAATTTTATTATTTTTTCGTCCATACTAATCCTCCAACTCTATTATCATACCACTTTTAATCTGTTCATCTTTTATAATATTAATTATTTGCTTTGATACATCTTCTACTGTGGATAATTTTTCTTGACCTATTCTTTTAAGTTCACTATCTAAAAATTCTGGGTTCATCTCCCTTATGCTTTCTGTATCAATCCACCCAGGCATAACTGAAATTACTTTAACATTTTTTAGTGCAAAAGATAATGTTTTAGTTAATGAATTAAGTCCAGCCTTACTTGCACAATAATCCATACTTATATCATTATATGTACTAACAGCGTCTTTTGATGAGATATTAACAATTATACCATCATTCATATATTTATATGCATATTTTGAAACAAGAAAAGGCCCAACCAAATTTGTTTCAAGCACTTTCATAAATTCTTCTTTTGTTTTATCATAAATATAATTATCCTGTGCATAAGCAGCATTATTTATGACAATATCTATCTTACCAAAGTTATCCACAATATAAGTTATCATATTTTTTATAGAATTTTCATCTGTTACATCACATTTAATACTTAATGCTTTTACATTATACTTTTCTTCTATATATTTTTTTAGCCACTCTGCTTTTTCTTTACTTTTATTATATCCAATTATTACATTGCATCCATTTTTTGATAACTCTTCTATTAAACCTTTTCCAAGTCCAATAGACGCACCAGTTACAAAAGCTACTTTTTTATTTAAATCCAAGAATACCACTTCCTTAAAAAATATTATATCATTATTCATATAGAAAAAAAAGAACTACTCTGTTCTTTTAATTATATCTCTAGCAGATACAAGTCCAGTTGCAGCCGCTGTAACTATATTACCTGCTTTACCAGCACCATCACCTATAAAATATACATTATAATTATCAAGTTTAAAATTATCATCTGTTGTTATTTCATTACTAAAAAACTTTATCTCTGGTCCATAAAGGAGTGTTTCATCATTATTCACACCTGGAATTATTTTATCAAGTTCTTCGAGTCCTTCTAATATATTTACTATTATTCTATGAGGAAGTACAAGCGCTAAATCACCTGCTACACAATCCTCTAAAGTTGGTGTAATAAATGATTTATTTATTCTTCCCCAATTACTTCTTCTACCATTTTTCAAGTCTCTAAGTGTTTGAATTATTGGTTTTGAATCCCCTAAAACATTTGCAATTTTAGCAATAGATTCACCATATTCTCTTGTATTTGTAACTGGTTCTGTTAAATTAACTTTACTAATAAATGCAAAATTCGAATTATTTGATTTGATATCTTTTAATGAATGCCCATTTACACATATATATCCATAGTAATTTTCTTTAGCAACAAAACCTCCAGGATTTGTACAAAATGTTCTTATTTCATCATTGTATGTTTTTGTTTTTATAAATATTGTGGGATCATATATAACACTACATATTTCCTCAAGCACTTCTTTTCTAACTTCAACTCTAACACCAATTTCAATACTCTTTGATAAATATGGAATATTATATTTATCAGCAAGTTCTTGTATCCATTTTGCACCTGTTCTACCTGGTGCGATTACAACATTTTTAGATTTTACTTCTTTTTTTTCTTTTAATTCTTCATATCTAATTATATGTTCATCTTCTTTTATACTTTCTATATCAGTAACATTAGTGCATTCTTTAATAGTTACGCCTTTTTCTTCTAAATAATTACTAAATTCCTCAATATATTGAGGCAAATGATCACTACCTAAATGTTTTTGCTTTATTAAAAGTAGTCTATCTCCTAATCTTGTAACCTTTTTTTGTATTTCTTTTGCTTCTTCCATATTGCTAGGAAAAACTTCTGCATCCATATGAAATTTATTAAAAATTTCTTCAGTTTCATCTATCAATTTATATGCTTCTTCGTCTTTCATATATCTAAATAAATCCGATTTTCCTAATTTAGGGATAAAATTTAATTTACCATCAGAAAAAGTTCCAGCACCACCATAACCTGATAATATATTACAAGGGTTACAATTTTTACATTCTGTTTTATTTTTATTCATAGGACAAACTCTATTTTTAACAAGTCTACCTTTTTCTAACATTAATATTTTTAAATTTGGATTTTTCTGTGTAAGTTCATATGCGCAAAATAATCCAGCAGGTCCAGCACCTACTATAACAACATCATACATCATTTTAACCTCCTAAATACATTATATCAAAAAAAGAGCATTTTTAATACTCTTATTCGGCTTTGTCAAATTGTGAATTATATAGATTTGCATAGAAACCATTTTCTTTAATTAATTCATCATGGTTTCCTTGTTCAATTATATTTCCATCTTTCATAACAAGAATTAAATCAGCATTTTTTATTGTTGATAATCTATGTGCGATTATAAATGATGTCTTACCTTCTGATAATTTATCCATTGCTTTTTGAACAAGTTCTTCTGTTCTTGTATCAACATTACTTGTTGCTTCATCAAGTATTAATAATGGTTTATGATCTATCATACCTCTTGCAATTGTTAGAAGTTGTCTTTGTCCTGATGAAACACTATCAATATCAGATAAAACGGAATCATAACCATTTGGAAGTGTTTTAATAAAGTGATGTACTCCAACTTTTTTACATACATCAATAACTTCTTCATCAGTTACATTTTCATTATTATATACTATATTTTCTTTTACAGTACCATTAAAAAGCCAAGTATCTTGAAGTACCATAGTAAATAAATCGTGTATATTTTCTCTAGATAAATCTTTTATGTTAACTCCATCAATTTTTATGTCACCACTATTTATTTCATAAAATCTCATAAGTAAATTTACCATAGTTGTTTTACCCGCACCAGTAGGTCCAACTATTGCGACCTTTTGTCCAGGTTTTATTTTTGCATTAAAATCTTTAATAATTATCTTGTCAGAATCATAACCAAATTTAACATGATTAAATTCTACCTCTCCTTTTACTTTAGCCTTATCTAACGTTTTAGTTACATTTTCTTTTTCAAGTTCTGGTTCTTCTAAAAATTCAAATACTCTTTCTGATGCAGCCGCAGTTGATTGAAGTGAAGTAAGTCCTTGAGCAATTTGAGAAAGTGGATTTGTGAATAGTCTTACGTATGTAATAAATGCAATTATTACACCAAATGTAATCATATCTTTTGATACTAATAATGCTCCAACTATACATACAGCAACATAACCAAAGTTACCAATAAAGTTCATAATAGGCATCATTAATCCTGATAAGAATTGACTTTTTCTATTGCATTCATAAACACTTTTATTTAATTCATCGAATTTTTTATCTGATTCATTCTTACCATTGTATACTTTAACAACATTAAGTCCAGAATATATTTCTTCAATATGACCATTTAATTTACCAAGTTCAACTTGTCTTGCGGTAAAATATTTTTGTGATTTTGAAAGTATTTTTATCATAAATACAAAACCAATCAAACTAGATAAAATTGCAGTTAAAGCCATTATATAGTTTGTATAAAACATCATTATTATAGAACCTATAAAAAGTGTAACTGAACTTACTAATGACGCAAGTGATTGGTTCATACTTTGAGCAATTGTATCAACATCGTTTGTTACTCTAGATAATATATCACCTGATAAATTTTTATCGAAATATTTAAGTGGTAATTTGTTTATCTTTTTAGATATATTACTTCTTAATTTCTTTGCAAATTTATTTGCGACATCAGTCATTAATATAGATTGAATAAATGTAAATAAAGCACTTAATACATAAAGTATAACAAGGAAAAGTGAAATGCTTTTTATTTTATCCATATTCATTTTTGGACTTAATATAGTTTTTATACTCTTAGGAAGTTCATCAACTTTAGAATATATTTTCTTTACATCCTTATCACTATCAAGACCACTCATTTTTTCTAAAAATTCAAATTTTTCTTCTGAAGTAATTGTTTGACCAGATATTTTACTATCACTTAATAAAACCTTTTTTATTGAATTTGGAATGTCATTTAATGATTTTTCATTCATTCCACTAGTCATCATTGAAAGTAATTTTCTTTTATCATCTGTACTTATTACTTCAACTTTATATTCTGTATTTTGTAAAATAATATTTTGAATACTATCAGGTAATTCTAATAAAGTATTCATCATATTTTCTTTATTCATATTTTTGATACTATTTTGAAAACTTAATTTATCAGTCATGCTTACATTATCTGATGACATTATTTTTGTAATTGTTTCATTATCCATTTTTATATTTAGTATTTCACTATATCTATTTTTTAAATCATCGCTTTTAAGTTCATCTGTTATATCATTAGTTAATTTCTTTAAATTTGATGTATTAAGTACAATTCCTTTTTGAATTTCATCTGTTAAATCTGATAATTTATTTGGTGCACTAAGTGATAAGATTGCCCCTCCCATCGCTAAAATTAACGCAACTAAAATAAAGATTTTAAACGAACCAAGACTTTTAAATAACTTTGATATTGATGTTTTAAAATCTTTTGGTTTTTCTACTGCTCCTGGACCATGACCTGGTCCTCTTCTTGGAGGTCTATTGTTATTTTCTTTATTATTCATTTTCAAGTTCCTCCTTCGATAATTGTGATAATGCTATTTCTTTATATACATCACATGTTTTAAGTAGTTCCTTATGTGTTCCTATACCAGCACATTTACCATTATCTAGAACAATTATTTTATCTGCATTCATGATTGTTCCAATTCTTTGTGCCACAATTAATATAGTTGCATCTTTTGTGTATTTCTTAAGTTCTTTTCTTAAAACAGAATCTGTTTTATAATCAAGTGCTGAAAATGAATCATCGAATATATATATTTCTGGATCTCTTGCGATTGCTCTTGCGATTGAAAGTCTTTGTTTTTGTCCACCGGATACATTAGTTCCACCTTGTGCAATATGAGCATCATATGTATTTTCCATTTTTGAAACAAATTCTTCTGCTTGAGCAACTTTTACAGCATCTTTAATTTTTTCTTTTGTTATTTCACCTTTCCCATTTTCACCATAAGCAATATTACTTGATACTGTTCCATTAAACATAACTGCTCTTTGAGGAATATAACCAAGTTTATTATATAAATCTTTTAACTTATATTCTTTAACATTTACTCCATCAACTAATACTTCACCTTTTGTTGCGTCATAAAATCTTGGTATTAAGTTAATAAGTGTTGATTTACCACTACCAGTTGATCCAATAAATGCGATTGTTTCTCCTTTTTTTGCTTTAAACGAAATATCTTCTAGTAAATATTCTTCAGCATCTGGATACTTAAATGAAACATTTTTAAATTCAACTGTACCAACTTCTTTTGCTTTAGCTCCTTTACCATCTTTTACGCTAATTACAGTATCTAATACTTCATTAACTCTCTTTGCTGAAACATTGGCTCTTGGAAGCATCATAAATATCATTGCTAACATTAAAAATGACATAATTACTTGCATTGCATAACTACTAAATACAACCATATCACCAAATAATGATATTTTATCTGCCATATTAGCACTTTCTATTAATCCAGCACCTATAAAGTATATTGAAAGTATTAAAAAGTACATTACAAGATACATTACTGGTTGCATAACTGAGAATGCTTTTTGATTAAATAATTGATTTTTAGTTAAATCATTATTTACTTTTTCAAACTTATCTTCTTGATATTTTTCAGCATTAAATGCACGAACTACTCTTATACCTGTTAAGTTTTCTCTTGTTACTCCATTTATTTTATCTATTAAGTTTTGTACTATTTTAAATCTAGGCATTACTATAATCATAAGTACTAAAATAGTTACTAATAATATAACTACTGCAATTGCAGTTATCATACTCCATGTTAAGTTCTTACCTAAAATTTTTGTTACTGCCCAAACTGCTGTTATTGGTGACTTAATTAATAATTGAAGTCCCATGGCAATAAACATTTGTATTTGTGTAATATCATTTGTTGTTCTTGTAATTAAACTACTTGCTTGAAAGTTTTTAACTTCTTCCATTGATAGGTTTTCAACTTTTTCAAATAAACTTTTTCTTGTTCTCATTGAAAATGATGCCGCAATATTTGATATTAAATATCCAACAATAATTGCTGAAACTAAACTACCAAATGCACAAAGAAGCATAAATCCTCCTTGAGTTAATATATCACTCATAAGAGCACCCTTTGTTTGAACTAGTTTAGTTATTTCAGACATATAATCTGGCATCTTAAGTTCAAGCCATACCTGAACAATTATTAAAATAAAACTTATAAAAGCAAAAAAACAATCTTTTTTATTTAATTCTTTTAATAATTTTAACATAACTTCTCACTCTTTCTCTTCATTTAAATTTTCTTTCATTTTTTTTGCGACTTTAAAAAATATTTCTAAATCATCAGTATCTATATCTTTAGTTAATATAGAATTTACCTTTTCAAATACTTTTCTAGATTCATTATAAAATTTCAAAGAAGTAGAAGATAATTCTATTTTTTTACTTCTTGCATCTATCTTTGAATCCGTCCTAATAATAATATTATGCTTTTCCATAGTTTTTAATATTCCAGATATTGTAGATCTTCTAAGATTAAGTACTTTTTCTAAATCTCTTTGGTAAATGTCAGTATTTTTATTTTGTATTAAATAATGCACAATTCTCATTTGTACTTGACTTGGCATATTTTTAATGGGAGTGCATTTACCTTCATTTATTAAGAATCTACGTATATTATGATCTAGAGTTATTATTTCATATGCAGTTCTATTTTTTTCCATATTTACTCCTTATTTTGTTAGGTGCATAACAATTATATATAGAAGAAAAAATAATGTCAATAAAATAACATTATTTTTTTAAATTCATTTCATTTAAATAATTAAAAAATATTCTATTTAATAATTTACATATTTTTTTATATATGATATACTTTAGAACTTGAAAGGAAGGAGTTTTATGACACATGAATTACCAGAGCAAAAAAATGACAATAAAAATAAAATTGAATGTATATTTGATAAAAAATATATAGAATTAATGGTATCTATGATACTAACTGATAATCCAGAATATATAAAAACTCATAAGAAAAAATCTGACAAATACTATCAAAAAATAAAAATGTTGACTGAAGAAATAATGAGAATTGAAACTAGTAATCCAATTATGATATCAGGAAATAAAGAATCTTATTTAAGTGAGCAAGCTAAAGCTTTTAGTAAATATTATAAACAAGCACTAATTAATATTAAAAATAATAGCAATAAAATCTTAAGTTTAAAACAAAAAAAATAAAGTATAATTTTTACTTTATTTTTTTATATATCTTTTTCCCATTTCCAATTAGTTATAATGTCCATATCTTTTCCATATTCACGAATATATTCATTGTGTTCAACTAATTTATTTTTGCACCACTCAATTAATTCAGATGACTTATCTAAATCTTTAGTATATTTAAGTGCATCAATAATTAAATTAAATCTATCTATCTTATTTTGTACTCTCATATCAAATGGAGTTGTTATTGTACCTTCTTCTTGATATCCATGTACATGCATATTTTTATTATGTCTATTATATGTTAATTGATGTATTAAAGATGGATAACCATGGAAAGCAAATATTATTGGTTTATTTTTAGTAAATATTGCATCATAATCAGAATCACTTAATCCATGTGGATGTTTATCATTTGATTCAAGGCGCATTAAGTCAACTACATTTACTACTCTAATTTTTAACTTAGGCATTTCTTTATTTAATATAGAAGTTGCCGCAAGTACTTCAAGTGTTGGTGTATCTCCTGCACACGCAAATACTATATCGGGACTCTTTCCTTCATCGTTAGATGCCCAATCCCATATTCCAATACCTTTTGTGCAATGTTTAATTGCTTCATCCATAGAAAGCCATTGATATCTTGGATGTTTTGATGCTACAACTACATTTATATAGTTTTTAGTTTTTATAATATGATCAAATGTTGAAATTAATGTATTAGCATCTGGTGGTAAATACATTCTAACAATATCTGCTTTTTTAGTAACTAAATGATTTAAGAAACCTGGATCTTGATGTGTATAACCATTATGATCTTGTTGCCAAATATGAGAAGATAAAATTATGTTAAGTGATGAAATATCTTCTCTCCAAGAAAGTGATTTTGTTACCTTTAACCATTTTGCATGTTGTGAAACCATTGAATCTATTATTCTAGCAAATGCTTCATAACTATGTATAAAACCATGTCTTCCTGTTAAAATATATCCTTCTAAAGCACCTTCACAAAAGTGTTCTGATAAATATGAATCAATTACTCTTCCATCAACACCTAAAAATTCATCATTTTCATATGTCTTATTTACCCACTGTCTATTTGTTTCTTCAAACATAGCATTTAATCTATTTGAAAGTGCTTCATCTGGTCCAAATATTCTAAAATTTCTTTCTTCTTCATTAAGTTTAAGTAAATCTCTTACATATTTACCTAATTCCATCATATCCTGAGCAACTATGCTTCCATGTTTTTTAACCTCAACACCATATTTTTTAAAATCAGGAGTTCTAAGTTCTTTTAAAAGCTTTCCACCATTCGCATGCATATTTGCGCCCATTCTTCTGTTTCCTTTTGGAGTTAATTCTTTTAAATCTTTTCTAAGAACACCATTTTTATCAAATAACTCTTCTGGTTTATAACTTCTAAGCCATTCTTCTAATAATTCTAAGTTTTTATCATTAGTACTATTTACAACAATTGGAACTTGATGCGCTCTAAATGTACCTTCTATTTGTTTTCCTTCTACAACTTTAGGTCCTGTCCATCCTTTTGGAGTTCTAAGTATAAGCATAGGATAAGCAGGTCTTCTAATTCTTCCATTTTTAGCATCTGCTTTTATTATCTGAAGTTTTTCAACTATTTCATCCATAATAAGTGCCATTTGTTTATGAAGTTCTATTTCATCTTTTCCTTCTAGATAATATGGATCCCATCCACAACCTTTAAAATAATTCAAAAGTTCATCATTTGAAATTCTAGAAAGAACTGTAGGATTTGCAATTTTATATCCATTTAAATGAAGTATTGGTAATACTATTCCATCTGTTCTAGGATTTAAAAATTTATTTAAATGCCAACTTGTCGCAAGTGGACCTGTTTCTGCTTCACCATCACCTACTACACACGCAGCGATTAAAGATGGATTATCTAATACCGCACCAAATGCATGTGATAAACTGTATCCAAGTTCTCCACCTTCATTTATAGATCCTGGTGTTTCAGGAGCAACGTGACTAGATATTCCTCCTGGAAAACTAAATTGTTTGAATAATTTTTTTAATCCTTCTTTATCCTCTGTTATATTTGGATAAATTTCACTATAGGTACCTTCTAAATAAACATTTGATACAATAGAATTCCCACCATGACCAGGTCCTGATATATAAATCATATCTAAATCATATTTATTTATTATTCTATTTAAATGTGTATATATAAAGTTTTGTCCTGGAACAGTTCCCCAATGTCCAACTATATTTGCTTTTAGGTCTTCTTTTTTTAATTTTCTTTCTAAAAGTGGGTTATCAAGTAAATATAATTGACACGCTGATAAATAGTTTGCCGCTCTAAAATATTCATCTAATTTTTTTATTTCTTTATTACTTATTTCTTTTGCCATTTTATCACACCTCTACTATATATCATTATATAATATTTACAAAATAATAACAATTATGTACCTAGCATTTTTCAAAAAAAGAAAACCTGCACTTTTATTTGCAAGTTTTTTTACTATTTTTATTTAATCCTAGTTCAAGCTTTTTTAATTCATTTTGTTCTTCAATAGCTTTTCTTAATAATCTAAGTTCACTAACTAAGCCATCTTTTTGAAGATTTCTTAAAGCTATACGTAATGATTGAATTTGATCTGCTTCATATGACATATTTAACACCACCTTTTTTTGAAAAGTATTTTAATATATCATACATAAAAACTAAAATCAATATTATTGATTATATTTATTAACAAACTCATTTAATTGTTGCATTTTTTCATCTAATTTTCTTATGTCAAGTGAACAATTATACATTTCTTTTTTTACTTCTTCTGGTATTTCACTTGGAAATTTATATTGTACCTTGTGATCAATACTAGCCCAGAAATCCATCGCACTTGTTCTTATTTGAATTTCAGCTTCCACATGTTCAACTGTTTCATTTAAATATATTGGAACTAAAACAATTAAATGATAACTCATATATCCAGTTGATTTAGGATTTTTTATATAATCTTTTTCTTCTTTTATTTTAAACTGTTTTGAACTTTTTATTATATCAACAATATCATATACATCATCTAGAAATGAGCAAACTATTCTAATACCAATTATATCATGTACATGTGATATCATATTTTTAGTAGTTACTTCATAACCCTTTTTATTAAGTTTATCAATAATACTTTTTTCAGTTTTAAGTCTTGATTTCATATGTTCAACTGGGTTATATTTATTTTTAAATTCAAATTCTTTTATAAGTATATTAAACTGTGTTTCAAGAAGTTGAAGAGCAAAATTATATTTAAGCATTAATTCAGATACTTCTCTTTCATTTATTAATATATTATTCATAAACTTCTCCTTTCTTTTTTATAAAAAATAAAGCAATCCTAAAATTGGATTACTTCTAAATTTATGGGCAAATAGGATTATAACATTATATTAATTTCTTGTAAAGTACTTTTTTTAATTTTTTTATATTCTATAAATCATGTCTTGATAATATTCCAGCAGGTCTTTTCTTAAGCACATTAAATACTGGGAATAAACCAATAATAAGATTAAACAAATATGTACAAACTATAGTTATTATAATTATATTAGCATTAATCAAAAACATACCACTTATATATTTTATTTTAGATAAATTATAAAGTATGTAAGCCATAAATACTATTCCTGGTAAACCCGCAATTGTTGTAATTGCAAATATCTCAGATGAAAACATTTTATAAATATCACTCTTTTTAACACCTATTGCTCTATAAATACCTATTTCTTTTATCCTAGACATAAATGATGATCTGATCATAAAGAATATTTCTATAAGTGATATTGCAAGTATTATTCCAGAAAGTATTAATGTACTTGTTATATTATCTTTTACTTCATCAAGATATTTATCTTTACTATAATTATAACTATCATTTATATTTAGATTCATACTTCTAAACTCTTCTAAAGTTTTCGATTTATCAGATGAATAAATTGTTAAATCAGATGTATTTTTTATTAAATTATATTTTATAGTATTATCATTAACAAAATAATAATTATAGTTATATTTTGAATCATAGTATCCTACAACTACTAATTTTCTTCCATTTATTTTTTCATTTATTTCTTTATTTAAAGGCATATCATCCTTATTAGATATATTTACTATAGTTTCATAATCATTTTCTGGTGCTCTACCTTTTTTAAGTTCTATTTTATCAGTAAAAAGTGAATACTTCATAAAATTATTTTCTTTTGTTTCTGAAGAATACATATTATTTGATGTATTACTAGAATTATATATTATATCTAAAAATTTTGATTTATCTGTATAGATAGTTGGACTACTAGTATTAGATATACCAACAATTTTAAAATCAGGTAATGAATTTACTGATAACGTTCTATCAAGTAATTTACTTGAATCTGTTATACCTGCCATTTGAAGTGATGAATCATTATCAAATGCATTATCTATAATCATTTTATCAACTACAACTTCATTATCATTTTCTGGCATTCTACCATAAATTAAATTATCTTTATTAATCATTTCATAAGAAGATAATGAACCTGATATAGAATTTTCCATTTTACTTGTTTGATAATAATCATTTATATTAATTTTCATACTTACAAGTGAATCACCTGGTAAAATATAATTTATGTTTTCTTTTTGCTCGAATGACAAATAATCATCTACATTTATTTTCTTTAAATTAACAATTAAATAGTTTTTATTATATTTAACAAAATTTTCATCTTTAATATTAAATAATGCACAAATTGAACTAATAGAAAACATTATAAACATTGCACTTATAAAAAATCCAAGTAATAATATTTTCTTTAAAACAGGATAATCAAATACTTTCTTAAAACCATTTTTAATTAAAGTAATAGGATTAAATATAGATGAATATTTCTTTTTAAAATTACTATTTATTACATTTTTAAAATCAAAATTATACTTATCTATATCTTCTTTAGCAATACTTTTATAATGGTCATCAATAAGTTCTATACTAGAATTATCATCAATTACTTTTATCTTTTTACTTTCGTTACTTCTTAAATAAATATTACCATTTTTAACAATTATATCTATTTTTATATTATCATTATTATTTCTATATATATTTATATCTGTATTATCTTTTTTTATCTCATCTATTTTTTCAAAATCTTTTAAATATATATTATTATCTATTTCGTAATCTAATTCATCATTTTGTGTATTTTCAAAATCTTTTATTGCCTTACCATCACTAAGTTCAATTATTCTATCAGCATAAAATCTCGCTAAAGACTCTTCATGAGTTACAAGTAAAACAAGTCTTTCCTTTGAAATTGATTTTATTATTTTCATTATTTCAAGTGAATTTTTGCTATCCAAATTTCCTGTTGGTTCATCCGCTAAGATTATATCTGGATCTTTTACGATTGCTCTTGCAACTGCGACTCTTTGTCTTTCACCACCCGAAAGCATTGATGATGGTCTATTTTTATATCTTTCCATTCCTACTTTTTCAAGTACATACTCTACTCTTTTTTTAATCTCTTTTTTATCTTTTATACCAATCATAGTAAGAACTAAAGCAACATTATCAAAAACACTTAGATTATCTATTAATTTATAGTCTTGAAATATATATCCAATATTTATATTTCTAATTTTATCTACTTTGTATGAACATTTAGAACTTATTTTTTTATTATCAATATAAATTTTACCACTTTTTATCTTATCAAGACCACCAATTACATTAAGCAGAGTTGTTTTACCACATCCAGATGGTCCTAGAAATGCGACTAATCCATTATTTTTTAGGTTAAGAGATATATTATTAATTACATGTACTTGATTTTTCTTATGTCTATTAAAATATTTATTAACATTTTCTAAAGTAATCATATTTTATACCTCCTCTTTTATCGTACTTATCGCACTTTTTTTGAATAATTTTTTTGAAAACTTTTGACTAATTAAATATGACATCATTATAAGCACAATATATAAAATTGCATAATCTTTAAAATTAAGATAAGTAAGTATTGTATTTATAAACTCAAGATTAATTATGTGTATACTATTTAAATAGATAAATATCATAAATGAGAAGAACGCCAAATTTGAAACAGTAAGTAATTCAATTATAAGTAACTCTTTTGAAACCTTTTTAGTGGCACCAAGCATTCTTATAACCCCAAAATATTCATTTCTAGATTTCAAAATAATATTGATTACAAAATATGAAATAAAGAATATTGTTATTATTAAAACTATTTTTGTAACTGTTCCTATTATTTTAGTAACTTGTTCATATCCACCTGTTACTAAAGTATCCTTTATATATAAAGTTTTAAAGCCTGCATCCTCAAGAGAAGAAATTGTATTTCTTACATCTTGTACATCTTTAACAAATACACTGCTTTGGTAATTTCCTTTATTAAATAATTTATTATAATCTTCAGAATTTATATAAATATTACCATTATTTTCTTTAAAATCAAGACCAAGTAATTTTTTCATATTATTTTTATTATAAACTTTACTAACATTTAATGATAAATTTTCAGTGTAATATAAATTACTAGCCTCTATATTTAATGATTGATTTATACAATTTTCTTTAGGACAAGAATATTCTAAATCAGATGAAATATATACATTATTAACTGGCACATTATCATTTGTTTTTATATTAAAATTTTCAGTATTTTCATCATAATATTTATTTTGAAATAATACTTTTAATTTACTATAAGACTGATTTATTTGATATAAGTAATCATTTAAAAGTGAATCGCTTAAATATACAACACTATTTCCATAAGCGCTTTTAGCATACTTAATACCTACTATTTTTATCTTCTTATTTTCATCTATTTCACCTGTATCATAGTTTTGAGCATATATATCTTTATTTAAAATGCTTTCATTTATATAATAGTCATCTTTATCTCCTTCTAATATGACTTCATTATCATTTTCTGGCATTTTTCCAAGATCTACTTTACCTCTAAAATTTTTAAGTTCATTTATAGTAGGTGAGATATAATAATTTTTATTATCTGTAAAACTTGCATTATAATCTAAAAGAACATCATTTTTAACTATATAATCAACATTTGAAAATTTACTTATTTTATCATAATCATCACTTGTAAATTCACTTTTATCATTTTTCTTAATTACTATTCTTTTATCACTAGTATTATTAAATATATAATTACTACCTTGAGTACTTGCTTCATATGTTTTCTTTTCTTCTTCAGCATACTCACTAATTACTGATACTGTCATAAATAGATAGATTAAGAAAATAAGTATAAATTTTGGAATTATATTAAATGTATTTCTAAGTGCTAATCTTAATTTATTTAAAAAAGTAATATTTTTATAATCTATTTTACTATTTTCGGGTGCTGGATTAGCATCTTTTATTTTCTTATCCTCTAACACTTTTCCATCATGCATTTTTATTTTCCTAGTTACATATTTTTCCACTTGTTCATAATTATGAGTTACTATTATTACTAATTTATCTTTTGATATTTGACTAAGAAGTTTAATAATTTCTTCTGCAGATTTTTTATCAAGATTACCAGTTGGTTCATCCGCAATTATTATAGGTGTATCTTTCGCAAGCGCTCTTGCTATACCAACTCTTTGCTTTTGTCCACCAGATAACTTTGATACTTTGGTATTTCTAAATTTATATAAACCAACATTTTTAATTAATTCTAATACTTTTGGTTTTATATTCTTTTTCTTTTCACCATTAAGAAGTAAAACAAGTTCTATATTTTGATATACTGTATAACTATTTACTAAGTTAAAGTTTTGAAATATATTTCCTATATATTTTCTTCTATAATCTTCAAAATCTTTTTCTGTATAATGACTTGTTTCTTTTCCATCAATATACATTTCCCCTTCTTCATATGTATCAAGTCCACTTATTACATTTAAAAGTGTTGATTTACCACTACCTGATTCACCTGTTATTGCAACAAATTCACCAATATTAAATTCAAGATTTATTTTATTAAATCCGCTAGCAATCACACCTTTGCTATAATAAAATTTTGATACATTTTTTAATTTAATCATAATATTTCTCCTATCTGACAAACTGATTATAACACATACTATGCTTTACAATCAATAAATTATGAGTTGCTTTTTGTAAATTTTAGGTTGCAAAAATAAAACATATATAAAGTAAAAATTTATTATCAATGAATATGCCTATAGAAGACATATCAAAAGCAACAGGTTTATCAATAGAAAATTTAAATGAACTAAAAAAGAACTGTAAGAACAATTTTTCTTACAGTTTTTATATACTATTTATTTTTTAATATATCTCTAATTTCTTCTAATAATACCTCTTCATTAGATTTTACTTTAACTTCTTCTTTCTTTTCTTCATGTTTAAATCTTTCAAATAATCTAACCATAATAAATATACAGAAAGCTACAATTAGAAAGTCAACAATTGATTGAATAAATGAACCATAATGAATAACCGCATCATTTATTCTAATTGTGAGTGCTGTAAAATCAAGTCCACCAAGTAATACTCCTATTATAGGCATTAAAATATCATTAACAAGACTTGTTACTATTTTACCAAAAGCACCACCTACGATAACACCAACAGCCATATCAACTACGTTACCTCTTGATATAAATTTTTTAAATTCACTAAGTTCTGTTGTTACTGCTTTTTTTGCATCTATTTTTTCCTTTTTCATAACTATTCCTCCTAAAAATATTATAGCATAAAAAAACTCTTACAACTGTAAGAACTTTTACTTTTTTTATTTTTCATCTAACTCTGCTTGAGCTTCTAATGCTTCTAAAAATGATAATTTTGCTTCACTCGCAAGAGTTAATGCAAGAGAAATACAATCAGATGTATATTCAAGTCTATTATCAATATACTTTTCTAATTTTTCTTTGTCTCTAGCTTCTCTTTTATCTTCTAATTTTTCTTTTGCTTCATTAATACTATCTTCAATTTTGCTTAAATGTTTTGAAAAAATTTTTTTAGTATCAGATTTTTTCTTATTTAATTCTTCCTTTGCTTCATCAAGATTTTTTTTAGTTTCTTCAATTTTATCATCTAGCTCATCTTTAGCGTACATGCCCTTTATAACCATAGTATCTGTTGAGTCTTTTAATTTTTCATTTATTTTATTTAACTCATCATTTATTTTATTTAATTTTTCTTCTAATTCTTTATTTTTTATTTTTTTATCTTCCTTTCTTTTATATAATGTAAAATATTTAAATATTTATTCAATATATTTTGTACCACATCCTTTTACCCTACAATTCAATTATAAAATCTATAATATAAATTTTAAAACGCATAAAAAAAAGTGTCATTATTTTTGACACTTGCTACATTTTGTCATATTTACGTAATTATTTATATTACCATCTAATAATATTTTTACTTTATTTACTAATGTATCTATATCATGTGGATATATATGAGCGCAGTCAATAATAAACTTTTCATCAGTATCATTAATAATATCCGTTATTGTTTTAAAAAGTGTACATAATATTTTACTTGTATCATTAAATATTACATCACTTTTTACTCCCTATTCTGAATAATTTCTTTTCATAGAGGCAGTTATATAATCAAATGTAATATGGTTATATCTTTTCTCTTCACAAATTTTCTCACATATTGTTGATTTACCTGATTTTGCAACTCCCGCAATTAATAAATTTTTCATAATCCTCCTTTTAATATAAAAATAAAATCCTTAAAAAGGATTTATTTCATTAATGGGGCGAAATAAGGGAGTCGAACCCTTGCATAACAGAGCCACAATCTGCCGTGTTAACCACTTCACCAATTCCGCCATAAAAATTACTCTATTAATATAACATATAATTTGTTAAATAACAAGTATTTAAAAGAAAAAAGTGTTCAAATTAGTAATGGTGATAAATATGTTTGATAGTTATATAGTAAAAAATGAAACACTTTATATAGATTTAAATATTAATTATGATTTTGGGAACTTTAGAAATACTAAAACAAGTTTTAAAAATGAACTAAAGAAATTTTTAAATAATCTAAAAATAAATTTTAATAAAATTGTTCTTACATGTTCTGGAGTAATAATTGGAAGTATTATACTAACAAATAATAATTTTAATAATGAAGTATCTATGAAATATGTTCCAAATATTGATACAAGTATTCCATATGTTACGCATTATGATAACGAAAAAAAAGATGACAATATATCAGTAAACAATGATGTAAATGAAACTACAAAAAATGTAAATAATGGTCAAATTATTAACAATAATGTAGAAAAATCTGTAAATACAGAGCATTCAAACATAGATAATGTAAGCTTTAATAGCACAACTAATTCTAGTGTGTCAGAAATTACTGTTTATAGGTCAAATGGAAGCGTAATTAACCTTAATATGACTGATTATTTAATAGGAGTTGTATCATCTGAGATGCCAGCATCATTTAATTTAGAAGCATTAAAGGCACAAAGTGTACTTGCTAGAACATATGCATTAAAAGCAAAACAAACTGGAAAAAAATTAACAGATACAGTAAGTACTCAAAGTTATATTGACATAGATCAAATGAAAAATAAATGGGGAAATAGTTTTAATACATATTATAATAAAATTAAAAATGCTGTGGAAAATACAAATGAAGAATATTTAAGCTACAATGGAAATTATATTGAAGCATTATATCACTCTACAAATAATGGTAAGACAGAATCATCCCTTGATGTATTTGGAAATTATTATCCATATCTTATTTCAGTATCATCCGAATATGATAAAAATGCATCAAGTTATTTAAGAACAATAAATATGCCACTTGATACAATATCAAATAAACTTGGATTAAGTTTAAATAATGATTCTGTAATAAGTATTCTTAGTTATACAGATGGAGGCAACATAAAAGAAATTAATATTAATGGAAATAATTTTTCTGGTAAAAAAGTAAGAGAACTATTGGGTCTTAGAAGTGCTGACTTCGATATTAGTATTAGTGATAATAATGCAAATATTACAACTAGAGGATATGGTCATGGTGTAGGTATGAGCCAATATGGCGCAAACGGTATGGCAAATGCTGGATATAGTTATAAAGATATTTTATCTCATTATTATCCAGGAACAACACTTACTAAATAAAAAAACATAAAACTTATTTACGTTTTATGTTATTAGTATATGCATATAATTGTTTTACTTCTTTTATAGTAAGTTTTCTAAATTCGCCAGATGATAAACCTTGAAGAGTTAAAAATGCGATTGACTCTCTTTTTAATTTAATAACATTATATCCGGCACTTTCAAATATTCTTTTAACCTCATGATTTCTTCCATCATGAATAGTTATTTCAACAATACATGTATTACTCTTTTTATCAGCACTTTTTAATTTTACTCTATCAGGAATACATTTTATACCATCTATTACAATTCCACTTTTTATTTTTTTAATTGAATAACCATCTATAATTCCTTCTAGTTTTGCAATATAAACCTTAGGAATTTTATTTTTTGGATGAAGCATCATATTAGCAAATTCTCCATCATTAGTTAAAAGTATAATACCTGTTGTATCATAATCAAGTCTTCCAACTGGATAAAGTCTTTTATTTGAACTAAAGAAATCTACTACTGTTTTTCTTCCTTTATCATCTTTTGTAGATGATATTACTCCTCTTGGTTTATATAAAATATAATACTCTTTATCTTGCTTTGATATAGTATTTCCGTCTACAATAATTTCTTCATTACCTTCTACTTTTGATCCTAATTCAGTAATTCTCTCACCATTAACAAATACTTTTCCCTTTACTATATATTCTTCTGCTTTTCTTCTAGAACAAAAACCTGAATCCGCAATTGCTTTTTGTAATCTAACCATAAGAATTCCTCCTCGCTAGAAAAGTATACCATGAATAGATAAAATTAGCAAATGTTACACAGAAAAAGTTATTCCAGTACACTGTAATAACTTTTATCTTACATATATTGGTTCTTTATGAACACTATTATTTTTATAGAATACTTCAATATAACCAACTGAACCATCAATTCTATCTTTTTTATTATACATAATTACATTAGTATTAATATTATCTCTTTCATTATTTTTCATTAGATAATAATAATTACTCTTTACATATAAATTTTTATATTTTTTAGACTTTATCCTTATTTTCTCCTTATTTATAATCAAATAATTACTATAATTTGCAAACCCATATTCATATAATTTTTTATGTGTATTAAAATCATCTCTATCATTAAATGTAACCGCAATTAAATTAACATTCCTTTTAGTTGCACTTGTTACAAGTGTTCTTTTAGCTTTTACTGTATAACCTGTTTTACCACCTGTTGCATATTTATATGAAAATAATAACTTATTTTTATTTGTCCAAGAATATACATTTGCATTTGTCTCAACCATTATTTTTTTAGTACTATCTATTTCCTTAAAATCATATAAATTATTTGCATATTTCATTAAAAGTGCCATATCATAGCAAGTTGAATAATTTCCAGTCTCATCATCATCAAGACCAGATGGATTATTAAATACAGTATTTTTCATACCAATTTCTCCTGCTTTTTCATTCATTTTATTAACAAATTTATCATGGCCTCCTAAATAATCTTCAATAGCAAGTGCAGCATCATTTCCACTTCTAAGAAGTAGTCCATATACTAAATTTCTAAGACTTATTTTTTCTCCTTCTTTAATATATATACCAGAACCATGTGATTTTAATATACTTTCATTAATAGTAACCATATCATCTAGTTTACCAGATTCAATTGCAAGTACTGCCGTCATTATTTTTGTAGTACTCGCAATTAAATGTTTTTCATTAATATTTTTAGAAAACAATATTCTACCAGAATCCTGATCGATAAGTATAGCATTATTACTTGGTACTGATATAGCAAAACAAGTATTTAAACCTATAAAAAATGTAATTATAAAAACTATAAATTTCTTCATATTTATACCTCTAATAAACTATATGAAAAAAGACTATAAATAGTCTTATGAAGTATATATTCCATGTAATTTTTCAATATCACTATTACTTAATTGGTCTAATTGCCATTCACCATTTACTTTTGTTAAAGTAAATTCAATAGTATATTTTACTGTATCAGTTACTTTTTCCATTTCAGATATTTTATATTCCATAAATTTATCTTCATCATAATCAGTAGCTGTAATATTATCTGTTTCATCTGATTTTTCATTAGTAGTTACAGTATCTTCTTCTTTAGCAGTTGTTTTATCTTCTTTTTTAAATTCATCAGGATGTGAATTTAAATATTCATTTGCTTTTTTAATAGCTGATCCATAATCATATACTGTTATTTCTGCTTCTACAACAGCATTATTATCCTCTATTATTTCATCTTTAATCTCATATTTCATATTCTTATATTGCTTAGTCATAAGAGTTTTGTATCTTTCTTGATGATCTGCTACTTTTATATCATTTTTAATTGTATTTACTAAATCTTCTATAATATCAGAATTTTCATTTTTATATTTATCTAAAAATTCTGATACCTTTTGTTTTGGTGTAGTAGCAGCACCTAATGTACATGCAGATAAAAGAATTACAAATAATGCTAAAAATACTTTTTTCATAAAAATCCTCCTTCTTTTTATATTTTGATTAAATTCCAAATTTTTATTCAAAAAAATAAAAAAATGAGTAATTATTTTTTACCCATTTTTTTGTTTAAAATTATTAATCCTGCAATTGCTACAACTAATACTGTTATTATAATAGCATATCTAATTCTTTGTTGTCCTGTTGAAATATTAATAATTAATTCTGCTTGTGCTTCAGCACCTTCACCAACAGTAACTTTTTTATTAATGATTGTTGTTGTACCAATTACATATCCATTTTCATTAACAACAAAATCAGCATTTGTTTCACTTACCTTTGGAAGTACAAATCCTTCTGGTGCTTCTATTTCAACCACTCTGTACTTTCCTTTAGCATTTACATCTACAAAGCAAGTTTCACCATTCGCAACTGGTGAAAATGTATATATATCACTTTTACCAGTTGTATCAAATGTATAATTATTTTCCTTTTCATGGAATATTAATGATACATCTTCATATGTTGAATTTTTTTCATTATATACTTGTATTTTAAACTTACCATCAGCTAAATAGTTGCCATCTTCATCTATTTTATAGAAACAGAACTCTCCTTTTGCATTTGGCCACTCTAATATCTGAGCTGGAGATGTTTGTCCACTTCTTGTTACTACAACTTTAATTTCTTTCCATTCAACAGTTGGATCAATCACATATCCATCCACAGTTTTAACTTCTTTTAAATAATATGTCCCAACTGGTAAATAATTAATTGTTATTTTACCAGATGCATTTGTAATTAATTGAATTGGTGTTCCTGTTCCACCTTCTGGATATTGATATATTCCTTCACCTGTTTTAGTCAAATTAATTTGCTTTGACTTATCACTGTTATATAATTCAAAAGTTACACCCGGTAATTTTACATTATTCTTACCTTTTTTAATAATCTCAACCTTTGTTTTATAATTATTAACAGTTACAGATGCATTTGATGCTCTTTCATATTTTTTAGTAGTGTAATTATATACGAATAAATCATAATTAACATCTATTTTTATTTTTGTTTCTCTTTCTTCTTTGGTACTAGAAAGCGTATATGGATATACAACTCCTGTTTCTTCAATTATATATTCACCTTTAGGTAAAAGTGCAAATACATATGTACTTTTATTTGCATCATATAATGTATTTACATCTCCACTAGATGAATAAACATAACTTCCACTATTTAATTTTTTAAATTTAATATAATTACCATTAGAATCTTTTATTCTAAAATGAGTTCCCTTTACTACTTCCTTAGTTGTTCCATCAATTTTATTAATAGAATATTTTTTACTTTCATTATAAATATTTACAAGTGCTATCTCATTTTCAGAGCCAGGTTTTACACTGTTTTTATTAGCTTCAGGAACACTTACAACTGTTTTACCATTTTTTATACTAAATAGAACATAAAAATCTCCTATTTTTTCATATCCTGGTGGTGTTTGTGTTTCTCTAAATAAATAATAACCTGTTTTTAATAATTTATATTCTTTAGAAGTAGAATTATTTGATAAATCAATTGTATAAGCAACATTTTTTAAGTCACAATCTCCAGTTGTATTAGTACATTTAAATACATTAAATTTTGCTCCCTTTAAATCTGTTCCTGTATCTTTATCCTTTTTTACAATTTTAAATTTACCTTCCTCTGTTTTTACATTTAATGATCTTTCAAATACTTTTTGATAGTTACCCATTAATACATCTTGTAATCCAGCAGTAGCAAATCTAAACCATCTAAATGATGAACTACCTGCAACTGTAGTACCTTTTACTAATTTAAATTTTATACTTGCAGGATTTTCAATTGTATTTTTTGAATAAAATTTAACTTTACCTCCATTTTTATCAGATATTGATACACCACTTGGAAGTGATGATGTATCTATATTGTATGAACCAACATCAATACCTTCTGATTCATATTGTTTAGTCGAATCATTCCAAGATAAAGTAAATGTTTGTCCAAATGCTGCTGGAACATTACCTTCTCCTGATAAATCACGAGCTTGATCTAGTATATTCTTATATATTGATAGAAGAGCTGGATCACTTGAAACATAATTATATGTATTATTAGGTACACCATTTTGTGGATCATAATTATAATTATGTCTAGCATTTTCCATTACTTCCCATACAAGTATTTGTGTAACTAATACCCTTCTACATACATTTGCGTCTCTACATGTTGCTTTAAATCCACCACTGTTTGGAACAACAATTGTTCCTTCTATATTATTATTACCATTTTGATATCCACTTGCTAATATATTTTTTAAAAGTTCTTGCTGTGATGCAGATAGTGTTTGTCCTGTTGTTGTACTATATAAATCTGCAAAACCACTATGCTCATAAACAGTTTCTTTTTCATGAACACCTTTACCAGCATGTAAACAGTAACCATGGTAATAATCATTTCCTTGATAAACTTCATGTATATTAAACCAAGATGATTGATAAAAGTTATGTGCAACACTATTACTTATATTATATCTACCACCAGGTGCAGTAGTAAATGTTGATAATTTAACCCATTTTGTACTATATTCCCATGCTGAAACATTTCGAAATGGAAAGAAGATAATAATTGAAATAAATAATATAATAAATAATCTTAACTTCTTATTCATTGTCATATCCTCCTTCTTCCATTTCATCTTCTGTAACCTCATTATCTATAATTGTATATTCATCATCATCAACAATTTCTAAGAAATTAGTAATAATTGGCTTTATTTTTAAATCTGTTGCTGCAACAAAATTTATATAATCTCCACCATTATTTGTAACTAAATCTAATACAATTGTTATATAATATTTTTCACCAGGCATAATCATTGTTTTATTAAGGTCTTTATAATATAAATTACCTTCACTTTCATACCATCCATCATTTTCTGGTAGATTTGGATTAAATGTCATACCTTCTGGTATTGTTTCTATAATATTTCCGATTGTACCTGGAAAATATCTTGAGTTTTCAAGTTCAATTAAGTAACTTACTCTAAATGATGTATTTTTTAAGTTTTTAACATCTATTTTAACTTTATTTTGTTTTTCATAATCATATGATTGAACACCTTTATTAGATGTTACTGTTACATTTGTTATATATTTATTCATTTTAATATCAAAATCTTGTCTTACTCTTAAACCTAAATCGATATTTGATGCCGCAACTATATCATTATCTAACTTAACTATATTAGACACTGCTGAACAAGTTCCATCGTTTAACATATCTGCATCAGAATCTACTAAAGATAAATCTCCTTTACCTGTAGGATCCTGTTTATTTTTTTCTGTTACAGTATATTTATCACAATCAAATGTATATTTAACATAATAATTACCAGATGTTAATGCTTTAAATTTATAAGCACCTTTTAAATTTGTTACAGTTTCTTCAACTAATTCATCACTATCACTTATAACTTCTAATGGCTTTTTATAATCTGTTACATTTGAAGATGCTTTATATAATTGAACTATAATATCTGATAATCTTGGTTCTTTATTAGAATATATTCCATCATAATTTTGATCTTCAAATACATAACCTGATATTGTTCTATTATATACAGAAACTGTTGAAACATTTGAGCTATATACTCTTGTACCTATTTCAGTAGATGTACATTCATTTTCATTTGCATCTTCATCCTTACAAATTAAACTATTTTTATGTAACATATAGAAATTATTATTATATGTATCTAATTCTTTGTTACCTTTTGTTGTTATTACAATATTTATTCCGGTTTCACCTGCGAAATAACTTCCCTTTTGAATTGGATTTGATGAAACAATTTTTATTGCAGTAACATCATTAGTTACAAAAGTATAGTTTGTCCATTTTGTCCAATTAACAGAATTTGAATTTTTCATTTCATTATTTAATATTGTTTTAGGATTATCCTTTGTATAATATGCTTCATAACCTGCTGGTAATGTATTATATATAGAAACACCAATAGTTCCACTATAAGTTGATCCATATGATGAACCAACACCATCACCATTATAAGGAAGTATATTTAATAATTCTAAGTTGGCATTATCTGCTACAAGATTTGTAGCCTTCATATTATAACCATAACTTCCATTTGCCTCGATATAATTTAGACCAACAGAACCAAGTGCTGTAATATCATTTGTATTTCTCAAAATTATTTCTTTTGTATTTGTTCTTAAACTTTCTGGTGTATTTGCTGGAATTTCAAGTGTTGCATTTGTATTAGGTTTTACCTTACCTGTTATTACCGCTTTTATATTAGCAGCAGTATTATCCAAAGTATTAATAACTACATAAGCATGAATTTTTAATACTGGTATAGTTCCTGCGGCTGAAACACTTTCTTTTTTTATTTCCTCTGCACTATAGCTATATGAATATGTTAAATAACTTTTACCATTAGCATCTGTAGCTTCAGATGGAGTACCTACTGGTTTTTTATCTCCCTTTAATACTGCAACCGTCATAGATGTTGGAAGTGTAACACTTACTGTAGCACCTGATATTTCAGCATTCATATCTGATTTATATATTACTGGTCTTATTTGAATTTCCATTGGATCATTTTGTCCAGAATATATTTCATTTTTCTCTGAATTATTTTTATCAAGAACTGTTATATCATCTATTGATGCTTTTAATCCTGTTACAATAATACTATTACCATATTTACTTTTTGGGCTTTCCTCTTTTGATACTTTATACATTGCATTATCATATAATGTTTTGCTATAAGACATATCACTTGTTTGTTTAGACAAATTAACTGGTATTACATTTTTTCCTGATTCATACATATAAAATCTTTCTTTATTACCATCTTGTTCCCAGTCTGTAAATCCACGTGAGACAACTTGATATGAATTACCAACTAAATTTGTGTTATTTTTAACTTGTGCTTTAAATCTAAGAGTTGTTGTAACACCTGTTTTGTATGTACTTGAAACATTTAATCTAATAAGAATTATTTTATCACTATTACTGCTATTTACAGCTGTTGCTTCATTTATTGATTCATACCATTTAACAGATGAATTTTCTTCTATACATGGTCCGCCATAATAATTCATTAATTCTTCTTTTGATAATTTTGATAAATTAGTTGGACAATAGCTTGGTGCATCACTTTTAACTTTAAAATAATTTGAATTCCATTCACCAATACCATAATTTAATGTATATTGATGATTTTTATCCTTATCACTAAAGTTAATATAATAATCTTTACTTTCATCTGATAAATTATTTATATTTATAATTTTTATTGCTGTATTATCTATTTTTAAATAGTTTGTGATTCCATTTGGTAAATCATCACCTACATTAAGCCCATAATTTATTGTATCTTGTATATAAAATTCTTCATTATAGTTATAAAATGCAGAATTTGGTAATGTAGTAACTGGTTTATCTGTTATTTCAGATGTTTGAATATTATTTGAATTAATAAAATCAACTTTTGATAGATAATCCCCTACAAAAGGGACATAATTATCTAACATAGTTATACTCTCACCATTTGCTGATATTGTATAATTAATATTACTCTTATTTGTAAAATCTGTTCTTTCAGTATTAATAATTAATTGTTTTGTTGATACATAATTTACATTAACCGGTTTATCTTCTGTACCTAAATTAATTGTTTTATCATGATACATTAAATTTTTTATTGTTATTTTGTATGTATTATCATTTACTTTTTCAATACCAGAATTACCATTTTTATTACCATCATATGAATAAGGAAGCTCTGCAATTACATATTCACTATCACTATTATAATTTCCAACAGTAGGAGTATCTAATACTCTTGAAATTGCTAAATCAGAAGAAATATTTACATCAAAAGATATTTTTGAAGGAACCTGTAATCCAAATATTCCCTTGTTAGAATCAAATGGTAAATATATAGCAATACCTACTGGTAATGAAGCACTACCAACTTCTTTTCCTTTAACAACACCATTATATAATTTTAAATTCCATGCTTCTTTTGCAGTTACTGTTACTTCTTTAACACTTATGCTATCAGATACATCTGAATCATCTGTATAAATTTTATAATTTTCATCTGTTGATTCTCTAACTCTTATAAGTGGATTAATTGTTTGATTATTTTTCGAATTTATATTAGAAACATTAATTCTAGCTGTATTTTTATCAGTTAAAACTGAATCAGGTATATCAAAAATATAATAATTATAATTTTTACCATCAATTGTAATATTCTCATGTTTTGATGCTGCAGTTGCAGTTGATGAATCACCTTTTTCAGATACATCTGCTGTTATATCTGATGGTAAAAGAAAATCAACTATAACATGACGTTGTGGATCTGTAGGTTTTTCATCTAAACTAGAATCTTCTTTATAATCAAGATTATAAGATATATCATATTCTACCGAATCAAAACTTCTTACAATTCCATTACTATCAGATGAATCATTTCCTTCTTCATCATTAGAATCAAAATTACCATCTTTATTTGGTGTACCATCTATAACAGATACTTTTGCATTTTTTACTTCAATTTGATTAGCAAAAGGATCTTCTTCTGCAGTAACAAATAAATATATACCGAATGATAATATTAAAAATGCAAAAACTGATAATACAATTCTATATTTATATATAAATTTTTTTATAGTTTTCATATGAGCCTCCATATTATTATTTCTTATAATAATTAAACCATTTTTTTTAAATAAAATCAATAAAATACAAAAAAATTATGAGTTATTACTCACAATTTTCTTATTTTCTATTAAACATATTAAATTCTTCAATTTTATAAATTTACTATCCTTATTTTTTGTTATATTTATAAGCTTACTATATATTCTATCTACATCATCTGTTTTTTCATTATAAATTTCATAAAATATATATTTAAGTTTAGAATCCTCATTATTTTTTAACATTTTTTCTAGTTTATTTAATAAATATTTTTGAATTTCTCTTTCTTCTCTTGTGCAAAAATTTAATTTTTTATTTTTTTTATTTGTTACTTTGTAATCAATTATAGAATATTTAATATCAGAAACATAATCAAGTATTTCCTCTTCTTCATCAACACTTATATTACTTTTCATATAACTTTTTCCATCTGAATCAAATTCTAGTGCAACTACACTTTTTTCACAAGCAAAAACACATGAATACTTAATTATTTTAATTGAATTAGGCGCATATACTTCAGTTTTATCTAAAATTAAATTTAAAAAATTTTTGCTTACAATAATATCATTATTTTTTATACTAATAAAATCTTCATAACTTACTTTAAATACAGGTATTTTTAAAATAAATTCTACTTCATCTTCATCTTTCCATTCATAAAATTCATATAAATTATTTTTGTTAAAATTTAATGTTATATCATAAATATAATTCATTTTCTTTTCCTCCTATAAATGTACTTATAATCATAAAAATTACTCCAAACACAAAATTTAAACATTCAATACGTCTAATAATAAAATTAACATATTCTAAAAAATTATACCCAATACTTAATAAATTTAAATATATTACTATATATGATAAACCAATAACTGTAAGACCAAAACCAAATAAAAATATTAAAAATTTTATAGACAAACTTGATCACCTGTTATAATTTTATTTATTATTTTTGAAATTTATTATATAATTATTATGAGGTGAATAAAATGTTATTATTAAAATATTTAATTCTGGGGATAATACAAGGTTTCACAGAACCACTTCCTATTTCATCTAGTGGACATTTAAGAATATTTAAATCTCTATTCAATAGTGAAGTATTAAGTGATATGAATTTTGAAATCATTGTTAATTTTGGTTCACTTATCGCAATCTTAATTCTGTATAGAAAGGAAATAATAAGTATTATTAAAGATTTCTTTATGTATATTAAAACTAAAGAAAAAAAATATAGTACTAATTATAAATATGCATGGCTTATAGTTATAGGTACTATACCTGCGGCACTTTTAGGTTTATTTGTAAAAGACTTTATTGAAGAATATTTTACAACAAAACTAGTCGGTTTAATGCTTATAATTACATCTATACTATTATTTATGATTAAAGATATAAAAGGAAAAAAAGAAAAAAAGGATATGACTTACTTAGATGCACTTAAAATTGGATGTTTTCAAGTAGTAGCACTTCTTCCTGGAATAAGTAGAAGTGGAGCAACTGTTGTTGGAGGTATGAAATCTAATCTAACAAGAGAAACTGCTCTTAACTATTCATTTATGCTTTATATTCCAATAAGTGTAGCAAGTATGGTACTTGGTGTTAAAGATCTTGTTACTGCTGGTAATATTGGAACTCTTGCAATCCCTTATTTAGTAAGTATGATTGCAGCTGGTATTGTAACATATTTTGCAGCAAAACTATTTATTGACATTATGAAAAAAGGTAAATTAATTTACTTTTCAATATATTGTTTTATAGTTGGAATAATTACATTTTTAGTATTTTAAAAAAACATCATTTGATGTTTTTTTATTCAATTATATTTTTATCATCTAATTCTACACTATTTATACTATTAAACCTTTTAGTAATTTTCTCTGTTGTTGTATGTATATCTTCAATATCTTTATTAACTGTTTGAATACTTCTAGAAAGTTTGTCCCATCTTTCTTTATATCTACCAAACTCAATAGATAGTTTTGATAATTCATCTCTTATTACTTTAGCATATTTATCTCTTTCTTCATTTTTAATAATTACCTCAATAGTAGTAAGCGTACTCATTAACGTTGTTGGAGAAGTTATCCACACCCTTTTTTTATAAGCATATTCAATTATATCACTATGATATGCATTAAGTTCTGCAAATATTGCTTCTGCAGGTAAAAACATTATTGCTTGATCACTTGTTACACCCTCTATAATATATTTACTAGCTATTGCATCAATATGTTTTTTAACATCACTTTTAAATAGTTTAGCAGCTGTTTCTCTATCAGATACACTATATCTTTTATCAACCATTATTCTGTAATGTTCTAGAGGAAACTTTGAATCAATTCCAACAAGACCAAGTGGTTCTGGTGCGAATAATGCTGCATCTACTATTGTACTATTCGGAAGAGTATATTGAAGACGATAAATCTTATCATTCTTTTCACCAAATACACTAGATAAAATATGTTTTAAGTTTACTTCACCATATATACCTCTACTCTTTTTATCAGTTAATATTCCTTGAAGTGAAACTATATCATTAGATAAAGTATCTATTTTCTTTTGAGCTTCATCTATTTTACTTAATCTTTCAAGTACTGATGTAAATGTTTTATTAGTTTTCTCAAAATTTTCATCTAGTCTTTCATTTACTTTATCATTTATCATGTTTAATCTTAGTTCTATCTTATCATTTAATGCATTAATATCTTCATTAAGATTTTTATTAATATCATTTTTAAAATCATAAAGATCTCTTGTTACATTATTTTCGAGTTTACCAAGTCTTTCAGTAATATTTCCTTCATTAATATTTTTAAATAAACTTATTGTTACAAGTACAACAAGTAAAATAAGTATTCCAATTATTATATATTCCATATTTTGTACCTCCTATTTTATAAATTTATTTGCAAGCCTGCTTACTAAATACGCAATTAAAACCATAAATACGACCTGTGCGATTGTATATGGATCTGTTATACTTTCAAGTAAACTTTTTCCTATAAATCCCCAAAAATAAACCATTGGTAATTTTCCTATCATAAGAGCTGAAAAATATTTTTTAGCATCTATATCAGTTAAACCTGCGGCTATATTAACCGCAAATGCAGGTGTAAATGGTAAAGCAATTAATATAACTAAATTGCTATACGATAATTTATTAATATATTTTTTAAACTTCTTAACTTTTTCGTTATTTCCATATTTCTTTTCAAATTTATTACGTAGTTTTCTACATAAATAAAATGAAATCATACAACCAGTAACCGTTGCTACCCAAGATAATATAAAACCAAATAATGACCCAAAAGTCATAATATTAAGTGCTATAAAAACAGCAAGTGGTAAAACAGGTATCATTGATTCAAATATAATAAGCAAAAATCCTGATATAAATCCAAGACTACCCATTAAATCTGTTGCTTTACTAATTAATTCTGTTAAAAATGTTTCCATGTTATCCTCCTTTAATATTATAAACCATTTTTAATACAAAAAAAATAAGTTTTTTAAACTTAACTTATTTTTTATATAAAACCTTCATACCCATCTATTACATTAACTACATCGTATCCCATTACTTCAAGAAATTTACAGCATCTTTTACTTTTAAATCCTTCTGTACAATATATGTAATATGTTTTATCTTTATCCAAATACATATTAGGCATATCTGTTAAATTATTCATATCAATATTTTTTGAATTATATATATGTCCTTTCATATATGCACCTTTTGTTCTTAAATCAATTATATTGTATTCTGGTTTTAAATCACATGCTTTTATATTTTTCATATTTCCACCAGTCCACTATATAATATGAAAATATTTATTTTATAACTATATCAATAGCCTAAAGAAAAAAATGCACAAAATATTGAAAATATTGTGCATTCTTATATTTTTTAAGCACTATTTTGCGCAATCATTGTGCATTTTTTATTCTTTTCCTACAAATACATTATATATTTCACTATATCTATATGCTAGTTTTGCATAATTATCATCAATATCTAATATACCTATTTTAACAAGCTCATCAATTAATGTTGAAACTGTATTTCTTGATACACCAGATTCTTCTTCTATCTCTTTTTTTGTAAATACAATTTGATGTATTAATGATGGCATAATTCTATAAACAGCATTACTATTGAGTGTTTTAATTTTTTGCATATCTTTATTATATATTTCTTTAATTCTATTTATTTTAGCAATATAATTATTACACTGTTCAATAATACACTGCAAAAAGAATTTAATAAATCCAGCCATATTACCTTTTCTACTTTCATTTAAATATTTATGATAACTTGGTTTATAAAGTTCAATTACTTCTGATAAAAAAAGTATTGGTTTATCATCAGTTAACATTGCAAGTTGTATTGGAATAAGTGCTCTACCTAATCTTCCATTACCATCTCTATATGCATGTATTGTTTCAAATTGAGAATGAGAAATAGCCATATTTACAAATATTGGATCAATAAATTCATCATTCATATATTTAAATAAATTATCTAAAAGAATTGGAACATCTTCCGGAATAGGAGGAACATAAATAGCCTCTTTAATTGTACATCCTCTTGGACCAATCCAATTTTGAATATTTCTAATTTTTCCAGGTTCTTTATTTTGACCTCTAACACTATCTAATAATATCTTATGAATATTATTTACAAAAACTAAATCTATTTTTCTATTTGTCTTGATATAATTTTCCGAATATTCAATTACTTCTTTTAAATTTTGTATCTCACTCTTCTCATCATTATTTGGCATATATTTTATATAATACATATCATCTTGAGAAATTTGTGTTCCTTCAATTTGTGTAGATTTCAAACTTTCGCTTAAGATAATTGAATCTAAAAAATATCTTGAGTCAAAATCAATATTTTTTAAATAAGTTTTATACTCTCCATATTTTTCATTTGCCTCAGATAATAACTTTAATAACTCTTTATCAATTTTATATTCAATTGGTAACTCATTTACTTTAATTGGTTCCATTTTCATCACCTATCGAGATATTAACATTTTTTTTATTAAAAGTAAAGAAAATGCACAATATTTTCGATATTTTGTGCATTTTTACTTTTTTTAGACACTATTTTGCACAATGATTGTGCATTTTTTATTCTTCAAAGAAGAAATCATCAAAGAAATCATCATAATCAGAATCATTATCTTTTTTGACATTATTTTTTTGTTCTTCTTTATTTTCATTATCCATTTTTTCTTTATCATCTTTTATTTTAAAGTTTTCAAAATCAACCATATTACTATGAATAATCTCATTTACATTTGGATCAGTTGATATATTTCTTGTATCAAATAATTTTTCTTCTTCACTATTACTCTTAATAGGTTCTGGTTCTGATGCAGGTTTATCTATATTTTTTTCTTCTAAATTATTAATTACTTCTTCTTTAGATTCTATTTTTTTATTTTTTTCTGCTTCTTGTTTCTTCTTTTCTTCTTCCTCTTCTTTTTCAAGTTCAGCAATTTTAGCATCAATTTCCTTGATCATTTTATCAATATCCATATCTGAACCCATACCTTTTATACCACCAAAAGGATTCATACCAAAAGGTGAACCACCACCCATTGGTGAAGAAGAATTACCATCAAAACCTGCATTTTGAAGCTTTTCTTGTTTTTGTTTTCTAACAAATTCTTTCAAATCAAATGTTTTAATCTCATCCATAGTTCTTTGTGGATAAACAACATTTTTTCCATAGTGATCAACACCTCTACCAAAACCAAAATCAGTATCCCAGTCCATTTTTAGTTTTCCCCTGAAAGGCGCACATCTTTGTTTAATTAATATGATTTCATCAGGCTTCATTCTTTGAAGTTCTGATACAGTAACAAGAGGTCTTGTTTCTTCTTTTTTATCTTTACCAACTCTAACAAGTTTATCACCACATAATTTACTAATTTCTTCCAAAGCTGATAATTCTCCTGTTAATAAATATATTAAGTTACCACAGTTACCACGAATAGTTTCAGCATCATGATCACCATAATTTTGTTTTAACTGTGCAAAATTCTGAATGATAAATGTAAATCTAATTTGTCTTGAACGAGCAGCAGTAACCATTGTTGTAATATCTTTAAACTTAGGCATGTTAGCAAACTCATCAAGTAAGAAATTTGTTCTAACAGGAAGTTTTCCACCATGTTGTTGTGCAACATTTATTAAAGCTTCATAACATTGTTTAACAAATATAGTAGCAAGTGAATGGTATGTTGTTTTTTCATCTTGTATAATCATAAATACTGCTGTTGGTTTTTCACCTATACTATCCATATCAAAATCACTCTTAGAAAGCATTTCAGATAAGTTTTTAGTAACAGCTAGTGTTTTAACCTTGTCCTTTAATACAGATACGATACCACCTTTTGTTTCATTTGGTGCATTAACTGTACCTAAAGCATTAACACATGCTGGCGAAGCTGGATCTTTAGCATTAAAATATTCCTTTAAATAGTTTGATGCACCATATTTATCTTCACCTGTTGTCATCATTAAATTAACACTATTTATATTTATTTCTTCTTCTGGAGCATCCTCAAATAAAGCAAGTGATAAACCTGTTAAATAACTAGCAGCAGAATTTTGCCAGAATGGATCTTGTCCTTGACCATCTACAACTATATTAAGTGATAAGTCATTTAAAAGTTCATTTGCTTTATCAAAATTACCTTCCTTTTGATATTTGTATGGTAAATGATAAGGATTCCAACAGTTACCTTTTTGTGGATCACGGAAATTAAGTATTATAATTTGATAACCTAGTTCCCTCATTATTCCAGAATTATCATTATATATTTCACCTTTAGGGTCAGATATAATCATTGATTCTCTACCCTTTATAAGCATTTGAACAGTTGGATTAATTATACCTTGAGTTTTACCTGAACCTGTCGCACCAATAACAAGTGTATGACTTTCACCATTATCTACATAAGCTGCTTCTTTATCATATACTAAAGGTGTACCACCTGCTTTTGCTTCTTTTTCAACATATGGAACTCTTACAACACCTTTGGCTTTTTTTATTTCTCCCTCTTTTGCCCATCTAGCATAACCATCTTCTTTTTTCTCACTAGTATAACCAAAACCTTTTTCTCTAGTAAAGAAATATGATGATGTACTTGCAAATAGAAATGCAATAGAAGCAATCCAAAGCATTATTGTTACACCAATATATTTTGGAGTAAACGCTAAAAATGGATTTAATCCCCAAGGTGTACCTTCATTTATAATAAATGAGAAATTAAGTACACATAAACATACTAAATAAAGCATAAAAACAGATATTACTGCAAACGCTATTACATCTTTTTTTTCTGCCCTAAACTTTAATTTCATAAAATCTCTTCCTTCTTATCAATTTACTATATTATAACAAAAAAATAAGTATTTTGAAATACTTATTTAATTATTGGTTTGCATATCTATTATAAATTTGATTTGCATTCGATACTCTTGAATTCTGAGCACTTATTGATTGGTCTGCAGGACGTTCAAACTTAAGCATAAACGCTTTTGTAGCAGAATCAACACTAACATTAGGATTTTGCAATGTATTATATAGGTCACTAAACTGAGTTGGAAGTATTCTATTAAGATAATCTATTTGCATTGCAGTATCACCAATAGACAATTTTCTTTCAGTTTTTGCATAATCATACAATCCTTCTTTTAATGTGTAGTAAGTCCACTGGACAATACCATATCCTCCACCATTTGGTCCATTTTTAGAAAATGAAGTACGATTTATAGACCCTTTATCTACATTATCTGTATAAGTAATACTCGTTTCTGTAACACTACCATTCCCAGATGTATCACCTTGTAAAACTCTACCATCAAATGTTGCCGCAGATTCAGTATACATATTTCCCATTATACCAGCAACAGCAGTTTTAGGATATCCTAAACCTACTAAATAGTTCCAAACTGCTTCTTCATTATTTGAACCAGCAAATATACCTCCAGAAGAACATTGAATAAATAAATTTGTTGGATCAATAGCTGAATCCTGATCATTATGAAATTCAAAATGTAACCCTGGATTAGATGAAGCACCAATCACTCCAATTTTAGTACCTTTTGATACATTAGTTCCTTTTGTAAGAGTTACAGAATCTAAATTATTATATACTGAGTAAAAATTATATTCATTATTACCAATAACAATATTATGTTTTATCTTAACCCAAGATCCATATGTATCATTCACTGAACCACCAATAGCATTTTTTATATTATTTACAAGGATAGCTTGACCACTAGAATTTAAATGTAAACCATCATTTGTATATGAAGACTTAATATATCCATTTGATTCATTAAGTCCATTTGTTACATCAACATATGTTGCCCAAGAATTTGATGAACACCAAGAACTCATAGTTTGATTAAAGCTATCTATCATAGCATTTGTAACAGAACCTCTATACTTAGTTCCAACATGATATACACTATTAACATATATTTGAGCACTTGGATATCTTGTATGAAGACTATTTAACATATTTTGCATATTTGAAGTCTGACTAACATTATTTACCCCTAACATAACTGATATACCATTTGCAGTACTTGGCAAAGCAATTCTTGTTCCTAACACAGTACCACTACCATTACTTGCTACGCTCTCCCACTGTGCTGGAGTAGAACTTGTAACCGCCGCTACTGTGTTATTTTGACCTAAACCTTCAAGATTACTTTTAATTCCTACATATCTTGAATCACCTATAAATAAATAATTTGATATTGATGATGTACTTTGATTTGAACTTCCACTTGTTCCAACACTATCAACAACACCATTTGCAATAGCAAATACATCAGTTCCAGCTGAAACACCTGCAGTAGATGAATTTAAATCAACACCTCCATGAAATCCAGCAGAAGTAACACCAAAAGAATTATTTTCACCAAAAGAAACCGTTGTTCCTTCTGGTATATTTACAGGTTTTTGAAGTTCGGATACTAAATTTGCATCAATTGCTCCCAAACAACTATCAGCATAACCTTCACTATCAGAATCAATATATTGTAAAAATATATCTTTAAATAAATTTTTATTTGATACTATATCTTTATATAAATATTCCTTTTTTTCTTCTCTTGCATCTCCTGTAAGTCCACCTAACATACTTCTAAACTCAGGCATACGTTCAAAATAGTAATTCATTAAATAATTTTTATAATTTTCTTCATCAAAAGCAAATTGTCTATATGTTACTTTTATACCTGTAAGTGATACATCAACATCTGTTATATCTGCAATACCATAAAATATATCACTAACGAGCACTTTAAACGTATCTACAAAATCTCCACCAATTAATGATAAATTTTGAAAATATTCTCCGGAATATTTTGATCCTATGGCATCCGCATATATTTCATTAAACGGTAATAATATCGAAGTAAATGTATAGGCTACGAAATCAGATAGCATATCCTTTACATCATTAGCGATATTACTACCATATTCATCTAAAAAATCGGATAAAGATACTGTTTTTGTTGGCCCTTTTCTCTCTGATAAACCAAATGAATTTGTATAAAATTGGTTCCTAGCTAGTTTACGTAACCTATATATTTTACCAACATTATATGTAAGGCCATCTTCTCCTACAGTTTCTTTTGACATGTCATATTTTTCTCTCAAATATTCTTTTACAACATTTTGACTACCAGAATTAGACCCTATTGATGATCCATCAAGAACAGAATCATCATCCATTTCACCATATTCAGTATCATAACCCATGCCTTCTGTATAAAATAATGTTGCCAAAATAAGAGGTACATCCATACCGGTTTCATCGTTTGAACAACCATATCTATCGCACAAATCATCTAATTCATCATAAAAAGCCTCTTTTGAATCTTGAAATCCAAAACCATTATAAAAATTAGTTAACTTTTCACTAAAATCTGCAGTCTTAGTAATAGCTTCATCTATATTACCCCAAACTTCCATTAATGGACCTAGTATTAATTCTATTACAAAAAATGCAAGTGCTAAACCTAGAATTAAACCTGCTGCATATGGTGCAATTGCAAGCAATATTTTTTTTGCTACCTTTTTGGCAGCTGTTTTTACAGCTGCCTCAGCAGTACTCTTAGCAGCTTCTATAGGATGCCTTGCTTGATATGCTTTAGATTTTAAATTATCTTTTTTTGCATTAAAAATATCTTTTTTAGCATCTTTTAAATTATTTTTTTCTTTTTTCTCATTTGCTTTTGCTTCTTTAGCTTCTGATTTAGCATTTTTATATTCTTCCTTATCAGAACTAGTTCTTTGTCCTCTTGGGATAGAATTTCTTCTTTGTCTTGCTTGATTTAATCTATCTTTTGTTTGATCTTTATTATCTGATGCTTTTTTTAAATTATTTTTAGCAGTTGCTTTTCTATCTTTTGCATTATTTAACTCATCTTTGTAATAATTTTTATTATTAACTTTTCTATCAAAAGCCTCTTTTCCACTATCTGCCTTGGTATAATTTTTATTTTTAGAATCATTTAATCTTTCTATATCTGCATCAGATACATTTGGTACATCACTATTTGTTTCACTGGCAAAAGAACTACCAGATTCTTCAATTCCGCTAGTTCCAGATTCATTAAAATCTGATGAAGGTACTGAAGGTTCAGTTAATTCTTCAGCAAAATCATCTGAATTATCAATTTCAATATTTTCAAAATCGTCCTTCATTTTTACCACCTATTTTTTATTATAATCCGCCTCTTGTTCCAAATGAATCAAGTTCAGCATCAGTTGCAATTACACTTATTTGCATACGTTTACTTCCACATACAAATAATGCATCACCTTGATTATAACGTTTAATATTTTCTTTTTCATTATCATTTAAATCTATTAATCTAGATAAATCCTCAACAGCTTGTTTTTTAAGGCCCATAACTAGATAATATGAAGCATTATCAAATATTGCTTTACCTTGCATTAATACATCAGGTGCTGCAAAGTCACTTGGTTGTTGTGTAATAACTATTGTACCAGTGTTATATTTACGTGCTCTTCTTTGTACTTGTGCTAAGAAATCTGCACCAAGAGTATTGTCATTAGCAAGTAAGATATGAGCTTCATCTACTTGAAGTACAGTATTTTCACTTGCATCAAGACATAGTCCCCAAGCATACTTTAATATATTAAAGAATAAAGCATTCTTAATATTTTTTTCAGCATTAATTAACTCTCTTATGTTAAATACAATAAAGTTTGATCTTGGACTTATTGTTGTATGTCCATTGAAATAATGTTCTAATCCTCCAGAAATAAGAGGTCTAACTTTTATTTCAAGTTTTTCCATTATATCTCTTTCTCTAGTTGCTTCACCATAAGATAATATTCTTCCTCTTATAGTTGTATAAACATCACTAAATGTTGGAAAATCTGCAGAAGTTAATTTTGTAAAATCAGTTTTAACATTTATATTAAATCTTTGGTATGTTTCAACAACAACTTCATTAAATAAAGTAAGTACATCTTCTTCAATAGATGGATCATAATATTTCATAAATGCCTTTAATGTCTGAAGTGTTTTTGTTAAAACAGCATATCCAACACCTCTTTGTGATTCTTCATCATCAGCATCAGGTACTATTTCAAGTGGATTAATCATACCAAATTCTCCACCTCTACCTAAATCTATAAAATCACCGTTATAAAGTCTTGCCATTGGTTCAAGTTCACCTTCAGGATCTATAGCAATAATCTTATAACCATTTCTAACATGTGATCTTAAAAGTAATTTACCAGCAGTAGATTTACCACTACCAGAATTACCTAAAATAATCATATTAGCATTATTTCTATTATGTTCTTTTTTTATTTGATATAAAAATTGATTAAATAATATTATACCACCAGAGAAATCTACACCAAGCAAACATGATAATCCTTGATCCTTGATACTATCAAATACAAAAGGATACATAGCTGCTAGTGTTGGTGAAGGAATTGGTGTACCAATTCTATCCTCAATATCTTGCTTTTCAAATATTGGTAAACAAGACTTTAAAACCTTTTCTTGTTCAAATCTTAAAGGAACTGCTCTCATTTCCATTGCTTCTAAAGTTGATTTTAATTGAATTTTTGTTCTTTCAAGTTCCTCTTTTGTATCTGCAGTTATCATTATATGTAGTTGAAAATCAAATACCTTAGATTGATTTGTTGTAATAACCTTTATAAAATTTTCTAATGATTCATAATCTTGTCTAATTCTCTCTTGATAAGTAGGATCTGATTCTTTTTGATATCTTTCATTTAAATCAAGTAATTGTTTATTAAGCATTTTTGAAACAACTTCAAATGCTACAGGAATATGTTTAATTACTATTTTAACACCAGCCATACCAGATGTTAAACTTGATAAATATCCATGAGTTATATACTTTGGATAAGAAAGCACAGTTAATATAGTTGCATACTTATCACTAATTATAAAATCAGAAGAATTAAATGTCATTCCTTTTGGAGCTAATTCTTTTTTAATCCCCATTTACAATCACCGTCCCACTTTGAAATTTCGCACCACCATTTAAGAAATTATCTAAAATTGTTCTTAAATCTTCATTAGATGTTTGTGATGCAATTAAACCACAATTTGCTAAATTATTTATAAGATTTCTTATTTTCTTTTGTATTGCATCATTATCCTTTTCTTTAAATAATATAAAGTATTCAGTATCAACAATACCATTATTCATAAACATTTCTGCTTTTGATATATCATCCATTATTAACTTTCTATAAACTGGACTTTGAGTATTATTTAGTTGCAATTGTAATTGAGATATATATAAATTAATATCAACAGGTCTATCTGCAATTATTAACCAAAATTCATAATCAATTAGATTATAAAATGTTTTAAAAGCTTCTATAATATTATTTTGATAATTTTCTTCTAGTATAAATATATTTCTAGGTTGTATTTTGACACCAGTAACCATTTGTTTATTATCAAGTACAATCATATTATTATTTATTTCTTTAACAGAAATCCAATTTTCAGTATAAGCACTACTTGTATTCATTCTTATAACACCAACCTTCCCATTTATAATTTCTTCTTCCATAATAGAAATTAATTATTTCTTTTATAAGTGTAAGTACATTATGATAATTAGGTATTGGGACTACCAAAAAAGTACAAACAAATAGTGGCGTAAGGCAAATTAATGCCGTTGCCAAACTTTCAGGACTAATAATCATTAACAATAAAACTGTTACTATTACACCAATACCAAATAATATTAAGTCAAATTTATTAAATAAACCAAATATTAATGTACCTTTTTTTGCATTAGCAGGTATTAAATAATTCACTATGTATCACACTCCCTTTTTTATAATGTTCCCGTATTGTGTTTATTCATTGATTTACTATACGCTTTTGCTTGCTTAATAATTTGCTTTTCAGTATCTGAAGATGCATTGTCTACTGCCTTTGATACTTTATCGGATGATTTATCAAATTTTTCTTGTGCAGAAATTTTATCAGCCTCAATTTGTCTCATATTTAACATACCAGATCCATCTTTTAATTCATCTATGTAAGATTTGACTGTTCTTTGCACAGAACTATCAACACCAGATAAATCAGTCGATAAATTACTTGAATTATAATTATTATTTTCTATTTGATTTTTAAATGATAATAATGCTTTCTTTTCTGAATCGTTAGATGAAGCAGCAATTGAATCAGATATATACTGACTTAAATTATTAGCTGTAGTACTTTTTTGGTTTGCAAGCATTAAGTCATTTTCTTTTTTATTATAATCAACCAACGCATCTTTAGAAGCATCCGAGATTTTTATTTTTTTATTTCTTATCATTGCTTCATAAGAACTAGTTCCTGCGTTTGGAGCAAGTGTTGCAGCAGTATCTAAGTCATTGTTTGCCTTAAATACAACATTTGCTGGTAGTGCTTCTTTAAATAAATTTTTAACTTTATCTTTTAATTTATCTTCATTAGCAAGATTAACTTCATATTCATGATGTTTACCATAATCACTTTCTGAAAATTTCTTTTTTACATTTTTGTAACCATTATATGGATCTCCACCTGATAAATATGAACCTGCATAACTCAATCCAGTTCCAAGACCATGTCCCATTTTTGATAATCTTTGTCCAACTTTTGTATCTTTTCCAGCCCTAGCACCAACTGTTTTAAATCCTTTATTCCAGCCATGATGTGCAAGCCCTACACCAGCAGCGCCTAATGCAACTCCTGTAGCACCAAGTGTTGCAACACCTGCACCTATTCCAACAGTTGTTGCAGCAGCAGTTGTTATCCCCTTTGAAACAACACCCCATGCCTTCTTAGCTTGTTCACCAACAATAGCCATTTCACCAAGTCTGCCTCCAATGCCACCTTTTAAACTAATACTAGTTTTAAATATATTATTAATTAAATCAGGAATTTGTTTAACAAATATCAGCATTCCAACAATTAATAAAACTTTTAATGTGAATGACCACTCTGCCCCTTCAAATTTAGCCATATAAGTTGATAAATTTTTAATCAAAAATAAATAAAATGCAATAGCTGCTATTCTTACAAAAACATCTAAAAATGTTTTCATAGTTTGAGAAAACCACGATTTTAATATTTCATCACCCTTAGCCATATATGCAACTATAGATATAGGTGCTGTTAACTCTAAAAATGCAAGTTTAAATACTCTTATCGCCATATCAATTGCAAATAATAATAAAATGTAACAAGTTGCGCCGCCAGCAATTATTGCAACTAATCCATCCCAATTAAATGCATAATCCTCATCATTAAAATCACTGTGTAAAGAATTACCACCTTCATTAGTCACATTTATATGTTTTGCAACAGCACTAATATATTCAATATTAGTTGTTATCATTTTTTCATATTTTTCTGATATATTTTCAGAAATTTGAACTGTTTCACCATCATTAACATCTGGATATAAGACTGCTGAAATCAAATTACCTGCGATAACTTGTCCACCTTTACCACCTTTGCATTTAGCATCTTCATTATTATTGTCACATCTAAAATCTGCTCCAACAATAATTTTTTCTATTAAACTATTATCCATAATATTTTCTTGAACATCATATATTTCATCAAATATAAATGGTATAACAACCATAAGTGCTAAACCAATTATCGCCCTTTTAAATGCTGCAGCAACTCCCTTTTTACTATCGTTTAGTAAATCAGGATTTACAATCGCAGATAAAATTGTTATTGAAAAAGCAAACAACATAACTACACTTACAAGTACATATATATTAGCACTTAATTGTTGAATTGTATCATCTTCTAAAAAACGAGTATTAGCGATATTATAAAATATTGAATATAAACTTACTATTAATTTATATATTGGAATACATATCCATATAGTTAATTTTCTTAATAAACCACCCATTTTTTACCTCCTATCCACCATTAATTATACAGTACATTAAACTTGAATTAGTACTTGAGAATTCACCAATTAAAAAACTTACAAGTAATGGTACAAATATAAATAATAATAGTAATCCCAATCTTTTAGGAAAATTCTTCTTAGCTTTTTGCATCTTTTCTACATCTGATGCCATAACTGCTTTTGCATAATCTATTGTTCCAAACAAAATTACTAATATTGGTGCCATTATTTCAAGTATTACATAAAATGTATGAAATATTGCAACATCATCACATGTAACTTCATACGGATTAAATTCAATATCTAAATCTGGAGCGCTAATTTTGGATAAGGCATCTTTTATTGTTTGGCGATATTCCTCTTCTTCAGTATTTAGTTCATTCAATCTTGAATTATATGAACTTTTGTAATTATTATATAATGATTCCCCCATTTTTTCTTTTAAACACACCTCATATGCAGAAGACGAACCAACATTCTTGCAATGTTCCATTGCAGATTTGCATTTTTGATAATCACTTCCTTTTTGACAATTTGTTAATGAAGTTTCATCTCTAGGACACATTGCTGAACACGAATCTTTATTAAGACTATCTTTTTCATTTTTATTTTCTGTTAACCCCGTATCAGCATCAAATACACTTAGATTATTATCAATTTCTTCCTGTGTTAATGTACGTGTATTAGCAAATCTATAGTATCTTTTAAATCTATCATAATCCTCTTCAAAAATCCATCTAGATACATTATCAAACCATGATTTAAATGCAGTCATTTCATCAATAAAGCATATTTTAATTTCATTGGGCTTTACTTCATGACACTTGTTTTCATATTCTTTGTAATCCATATTCTTTATTTGCTGTTCGGCATACATATACCAGGCATTTTTTGTTGATTCATAATATAATTTATCCATACCACTTTTATTAATATCAATTTGTAATTTTTTCATCTGCCCTTCAGTTGCACCTCTGTCTTTTATCATTTCATTATAATGCTTTGTCGGATATGTTGAACCAACGTTTGTAAAAACCATAGATTTGTCATCTATATAATCATATAAATTAACCCCTGAACTCATGCTTGGTATATATTGTGACTTCATATAATTAATAAATTCGTTCTCATCGGAAAACTTTGCCTCCGTTCCGTATAAGCCACCAGCATTGTACACTTTAACATAATTAGGGCATGCTTCATTGTTCTCAAGCATTTGATTAAAATTTCCTGATGAAAACTTATAAGATTTTAATGTCGCATCAGTTACTAACGATTTACGTTTCAAGACAAAATTTGCACCCGCTTTCTTATTGTTATAAGTAAGTATATAAATCTCACTTCCAATACTAGTAGGCATTGTCCTATTTACTTTAGTTTTGCCATTTTCGTAACTAAAATCCAAATATGAAGGTCTTAAATGCCATGTGCAACTTATTTCCTTTGCCCCAACTTTATTTTGATTTATAAAAAACGATATAAAAATTATTGATAATATTGTTAAAAACTTAGTTATTTTATTTTTCATAGTAATAAACCTACTTTCCCAATAATATAATAACATAAAATGCAAAAAAAAAGAACATATTTGTTCCTTTTTTATTACTTTTTTATTGCATTACTGGATCATTTGTAATTGTACCATTGCTAACTTCAACATCTTTAGCAGCAGTCCAACAATTCTTCCATTCAGTATTTCCAACGTATCCCATAACAATACTAACTATAAATGGAACTAAAAATGCGATTACAGCATAAACAATTCTTTTAATGAAAGGTTTTTGTGCTTCCTTCATTTTCTTTTCATCACCAGCAATAACTGCTTTACCAATATCTAAAGTTCCCCATAAAATAAGTGCTACTGGAACTGCTATTTGTAAAATATTTATAACTGTTCTTACAATATGAATTACTTGTAATAAATTTTGATTACTACATAATCCTGCATTTTCCATTCAATTTCTCCTCCTAACATTCAATCTTACTTTTATTTTATAACGATTATTATAAATTGTCAATTAGTTATTAAAATAACTGTAAATAAATGTTAATTCAATAAGTCTTTTCTAATATATATTTTATAATTTTTATATTCTTTAATGACTATATAATTATAACTATTTTTTTCTAATTTACTATATAAATAATCTTTTTTATTTATAAGTAAATGAGTAAAATTATATTTTTTTAAATAATCTTCATAATTTATTATTCCACTTTGTAAATCATTATATTCTTTATAAATATCAAATTTATGATTATTTTTCTTTAAAAATACTTCTGCTCTTGGATCCATACTACATTTTATGCCTTTATACACAGCATAACTTCCATCAGAAAATGATGTATATAATTTTATATCACTTATTTTATAATTATTAACTAAGTAATCAATTGGTTCCTTTGCATCTGGATAATAATTCCTTGGTATAAATATTATTATTAAACTAATTATAAATAAGATAATAGTTATTAAAACTTTTATTATTTTTGGTATATATTTTGATATATCAATATTTGGTATATCTTTATATAAATATGCAAGTGGGAAAAATGAACCTATTATAAATAATGAAACACCTCTTAATGTATCAAAAGCAAGATATGTTGTACCAAATAATAATAACAAATATCTAATAGGTATTTTTTTTCTTGATGTAAAATATAAAATATAAGTAATTAATATAATAAATATATGTATTTTACCAAATAAACTTGAAAATGATAATGGTTGTAATTCCTCAATAGTTTTTTCTAAAATGTTTTGTCCATATGAATTAAAAACATATAATAAATTATTTATTCCATATGGATTTATTAAACCTGTTAAAATCATAAATAGCATTGTTACTAATATTGGTTTTATATCATATTCTTTTGAATTATTAAATATATAAGGAAGCATAAATATTATAAGCATAAAGAAAAACATACAATGAATATTACTTTGAATTAAAGAAATTATAGGTAATATATACAAATATTTTCTATTATTTGTATTTGAATATAATTCCATGATATAAAGTACAATTATTAAATTTAAATAAGTAAATATTTGTGGTCTTGTTGTGATATAATTAACAGCTAATAAACTCATAGTAATTACTGTTACTAATATTGAGATATTTTCATTATTATTTGATACTTTCATACATAATCTATAATAAAAATATGTCATCATGATTAAAATAAAAATAACAAAAAATAGTATTCCATATGTACCAAGTAATTTATAAATAAAAGAAAATATTACTCCTGCTCCATAACTTTGATATATAAAATTTAGATTATCATATATAGTAAATGGAACAACATTTGGAAAACCATTGTTAATAACATACTCCCCTTCTTTAATTGTAAACCAAAAATCATTATCAATTCTTAAATTATATTGAATAAAAAATAAAATTGGAATTAAAAAAAGTATAATATATTTAAATTTTATTTTTTTCATATGTTTCACCACTTATAATCTAACATAAAAGGACTAGTTTTTCTAGTCCTTTTCAATTAATTTCATATCAAGTGTACTTTCTTTTCCATCTCTTATATATGTTACTTTAATAGTATCACCTGTTTTATGTTCGTATAAATAATATCTAAGTGTACTAACGTTAGTTACTTTATTATCATCAAATTTAGTTATTACATCTCCAACTTTTAATCCTGATTTTTCTGCTGAATAACCATTTTCTAATTTTACTATTACAACACCTGATTTTATATTACTACCTAAATTTATGTTATATCTATATAAACTATATTTATTACTTGCTTCTATTACTGATATACCTATTGATGGTCTTTTTATTTCTTCTCCTTTTTCTAGATATGTAACATAGTTCTTAACATCATTTATTGGTATTGCAAATCCCATACCTTCTATTTCTTCTGTTGCAAGTTTCATAGATGTAATACCTATTACTTCACCAGCTAAATTAACAAGTGGTCCACCACTATTACCAGGGTTTATTGCAGCATCTGTTTGTATTACTTTTGCTATTATAGAATTAGATTCTATCATTCTATCTTTACCAGATATAATACCTCTTGTTATTGAGCCACTATAATCTGATCCCATAGGGCTACCAATTGCTATTACTGTTGATCCTAAATTAATATTATCACTATTGCCTAAAGTAGCAACCTTCTTAACTTTACTTTTATCTATTGAAAGAACAGCTATATCAGTATATTCATCACTACCAAGTAATTTAACCTCTACTGTTTCATTGTCTGATAAAATAACTTCTATTTTATCTGCAGAATCTATTACATGATGATTTGTAAGTATATAACCTTTATTATCATCTACTTTATATACAAATCCTGATCCACTACCTATATTTTGATTATTTTTATAGCTTTCTACAGTTACAACAGAATCATATGCTTTATCTATTGAATCTTCTATTGCTGTTTCACTTAATTTTGTTTCATTAACTGTTTTCTTTTCTGTTATTACTTTTGACTCTACTGGAAAATATTTTAAATATATAATAACTGCAAATACAGCACTAAATATTGTGAATACATAAGCTAAAAAATATTTAAATAACCTTTTTCTATCTTTCATATTATCATCCTCTATTCTATATTTATTAAATCCATATAATTTTCTGGGAAACCTAATGTATCATATAATTTATTAATTTTTACTGATTTTATTTGCCATGTTAAATCTTGAAGTTTAAGATTTATTTCATCCATCATATGCATAAATTCATCTTTTGTAAGCATTTGTTTTAATATTATTATTAACGCAAATATATCATTTTTTCCTTTTATGTATTCACCAAATTCATCTTGCTTTATTTTTAGTTCATTATGATATTTAGTATTAGAAATATATTTTTGTGTTCTATGATCAAACACTATATCTTCATGTGCACATAAATTTCTATAATTTGCAAGTAACGATAAATATACTTCCATATCTTCCATTTCAATTCCATAAAGATCTGCTATTTCTTTTTGATCCTCCGGTTTTAGTATTCCATAAAGTTCATTTATTAAACCAAATGACAGCACTTTTACAAGTACCCATAAAGGAATATAACCATAATTTGTTACATAATGAAGAGTCGCACTATGATTTTGACTATTTACTCTAATCTGTCTTTTCATTTTATTTATTACATCACTAACTCTTCTTTTATTTTTATTGTCAGTTGTAAAATTTGATTCTTTTAAATAATTTTTCTCTTTATAACCATATTTAACAGATAATTTATAAGATATTATGCTTTTAATATTATTTTCTACTATAAGCAAATTTTTAAATAATATATTTCTAAATTCTCTATCAAACATAAAAATTGCATATAATTCATCAAAGGTTGCACCTTTTACAAATTTCTTTTCTTTTGATGAAACCATTAATACTCTTCTATAACCATTTATAAAAAAGTAATTTTCTTTTAAAAGTATATTTCTTGCTTCTTCTTCATCATTTATAGTAAGACCTTTACTTTTAAAAATTCCAAGTTGTTCATCAAGAGTTTTAAATTCCTTTTTATTCATATTTAAATCACCCTACTATTATAAATTATAACATAATTTTTTTTAGACTTAAAGTATTTAAATTTATTTCTACAACTTAACACTTTTTTCACATATTTTCACATATTTTATATTTTTGGTCGAAATCTTCGAACAAAAGTTTTTCGGATTCTTTTCATGCAAACAAAACAAAAAAACATTCTGAAAATCTATATGGGTTATATCTTCTGCCACCATAACCATTTTCTAAACTTGAGGTCGAAAATTTCAACCTCAAGTCTGTAAATTCAAAATCAATAAAAAAAATCTTTATGGTAATTTATATACATTGTTTTTTACTGTCTCATTTATTTTATTTGTTCATACATTAATCTTCTTCTATATTTTTGATTATTGTTTCTAAATACTCTTTATCCTTTATCTTAGTAATCGCAAAACATTTATTACCTAAATCTTTATAGCTTGCTCCTGAATGATACAATACTTTTTTATCAAGTATTATGAATCTATCATGAAACTTATCACTGTATATTACTTTCAAATTATGGTATTGCCTATTATATTTTTTTATATCTATATCTTTTAATAAATTAAATTTTTTAGTTACAATAGTTACTTTTACATTTAGGTTCGTAATCATATCTAAAATACTTTTGTCTTCATAATTATCTATTATAATTATTTCTTTCTTTGCTTCTTTAAATATATCAATTAATAGTGAATATGCATCATATATTTGTCCTTCATAAAATATTGTATTAATTTTCTCTTTTTCATTTAACTTATCAAAAGATTCCTCTAATTTTAAAATTCTTTCTTCATGATTTAATATTATTGAAGTTTTATTTTCAAATGATAAATACCTTTTCATATAAACAAATGCATCGATTATTTTCATACTTACAATATCTGCAACAGGTGTTTTAAGTATTGTTGCAAGCATTGCGACTCCCTGTTCTGTAAACGCATATGGCATTGTTCGAATTTTATTAACTTGCGGTCCCATGTTGGGACCGCAAATATTTTTAAATTCTAATTCATTAAGTTGAAACATATATCTTTCTGGAAACTTATTTATATGTCTCTTTACTGCTTGATTAATAGTTTTAGTTCCGTTTGTACATTCATATAATCTTGCTAAATCCGAATCTAGCATTACTTGTTTACCTCTTATTTCATATATCATATCTTCTATGCTTAAATCTTCTTTTAATTCGTACATAATTCGCCTCCTATACTTATATTCTCTATAAATAACTAAAATTCCACTAAAAAAAGAGAATTAATTAGAATTTTCTTTAGCTTTTCTAACTAATTCCCTTATTTTTCTAAGTCTATGATTAATACAAGACTTCGTTACCTTATTACCTGTTTCTATTGAAATTATCTCACTTAATTCTATTAATGAACTTTCAGGATACTTTAATCTATAATTTGCAACTTCTTTAACTTTATCATCAAGTAAATCATATGCATCTATTTCTTTTAAATAATTAATATCATCAACTTGACTTTGAGCAGATTTCATACTCTTTTCTATATTTGCTTGTTCACAGTTATTTATTCTATTAGTCATATTAACTTTTTCTCTATATGTTCTTATATCTTCATAATAAAGTACTTCTTCATAAGCCTTTATTATAGTTAATAATTCACTAATCTTTTCTGATTCTTTAATATAAACCATATAACCTTTTTTTCTTCTATGTACTTTTGAATTTAAATTATATTCATTTAATAGATTATTCAAAAATTCTGCAAATTCCAAATTTTCTATTAAAAACTCCAAATGATATCTTGATGTCTTTGGATCATTTACACTTCCACATATTAGGAAACATCCTCTTATAAATGCTCTTTTAAGTTCATCATCCGCAACTATAAACTCACTAGGAACCTTTAGTAAATCAAAACCTTTTTCATTAAGTAAACCTAAATCTTTTATTATTGTAAGTACATCTTTTTTAATTTCAATAATATATACTTCATTCTTTTTAAAGTTATAATTCTTCTTTATAGTTATATTAGATGTAACATTATATATTTCTTTAACTATTTTAAATATTCTATTTGCAACATTTATATTTTCTGTTTGAATTCTTATTGCATACAATTTTATATCAGCGCTTGTTCTAATTATTCCAGATAATTCTGATATATATTCAAGTTTAGTACATTCTAGATTTGATATTTCTTTTTTTATTTTTCCTGAAAAAGTCATAGCCATTACTCCTTACTTTAAATCTTTTATTATTGATAAAGCCGCTATTGCTCCATCTGATGCCGCAGTTACTATTTGATATACTTTTTTCTTAATTATATCTCCTGATGCATAAATACCATCTATATTAGTTTTCATATTTTCATCTACAACAATATAATTATTATCAAGTTTTATATTAAGTGATTTTATAAAATCAATATTAGGTGTGTATCCATTTTCTATAAACAATCCATCTATAGCATATTCTTTATCATCTATAGTTACAGTTTTAATAATTTCATCATTAACATTTAAATTGCTTATTTTTTTATTAATAACTTTAATATTATCTTTATCAAAAGTTATATCATCATCACTATAATTAACATATATTAAACTGTTTACTATATTACTTAAGTATATTGCATCATTTTCACTTTCTTTATTATTACCAATAAGCATAACATCTTTACCATTATATAGTGAACCATCACATTTAGCACAATAACTTATATTAAGTGCATGTTTTTTTAATATATCAAGTTTTTTTTCTACTCTGCCACACGCAATTAATATAGTTTTAGTTTTATATTCATTCTTTTCTGTTTTGACAACCTTTTCTTTACCATCTATAACATCAATTACTTTTTCTGTTTTAATAGGAACTCCTAAATTAATTACTTGTTCATACATATCATAAGCAAGAGAGCTTGCATCTATATTTTTAAATCCTAAATAATTATTTATTTTATCAGTTTTAAGCAATTTCCCACCAGGTACATTTTTTTCTAAAATAAGTATATTTTTATTTGCATTCTTAAGATAAAGTGCCGCACTTAAAGATGCTGGTCCCGCACCTATTATAATAGAGTCATAAATCATTATTTTACCTCCATTTCATTATAGTACTTTTTATTTCTATTTGTTACTATAATAATTATTCCAATTATTATACCTATTAATGATACAATTTGGGCAATCTTTAAACCGAAGAACATTAAACTATCTGTTCTAAGTGCTTCTATAAAAAATCTTCCTATTCCATACCATATAAAATAAAAACCTATTTGAAAACCTTTTCTTAAATTTTTATTTCTTCTTGCAATCATTAATATTATAAATCCTATTAAACACCAAATACTTTCAAAAAAGAATGTTGGATAATAATATTTACCTTCTATATGCATTCCATTTATTATAAATTCAGGTATATGCATATTTTTTAAATTTTGATATGTTGTAATTCCTCCATGTGCTTCTTGATTAAAGAAATTACCCCATCTTCCAAAACTTTGTGCAATTATAACCGCAGGCGCTACTATATCTAATATTTTTATAAAACTAACATTCTTTTTCTTAGTATAAAAGTATACAAATATAAGTCCCGCAATTACCCCTCCATGAATCGCAAGTCCACCATTATATATTTTTAATATTTCTGATGGATTTGCTAGATAATAATCTAAGTTAAATACACAGTAATAAACTCTCGCACCTAATATTCCAATTATTAATGTATAAAATATTAAATCACTTGTAAATTCTTTTGTTAATCCTTGTTTTTTTCCTTCTCTTGTTATTAATATGTACGCTACTATAACACCTAAAAGTATACACAAAGAATAATAATATACATTAAATCCAAATATATTAAATGCAACTCTATTCATTATTACACCTTCTTATTATTGGTTTTACTATTAATTCTTCTACAAAGAAATTCATAATACTAATACATATTGCGATTAAAAGTCCACTCCAAAATCCATATATATTAAAATGATCCCCAAGTATTAAATCCACAATTTTTAATATTAAAAAGTTTATAAATGGATAAAATAGTCCAAATGTTAAGGCTGTTATTGGTATTGTTAACTTAAATATAATTGGTCTTATTGTTTTATTTAATACATAAATAATAACTACCGCTAAAAGTTCATACCAAAAGTTATCCACATCAAAAGAATTAAATATAGCATCTACAATAAGAAATACAAGTGTATAACCTAATATATATAACACTGAATCTAAAAACTTATTAATTCTAACACTATTTTTTTCTTTTATTACCACTTTCATATTATCATATTCCTCTCTCTTATTCTTTTATAACAAATATTTTCTTTCCAAAGAGATTATAACACAAATATTTTAAAATAAAAAGATGTTTTCCTAAAAACATCCACTATTTTTCTTCTTATTTTATTTAATTATCTTGTACAATTCTCTCTGGTGTTTCAAAAAATTATTATTTTAACAGTTAATACATATAATTATTGTTAATATTTTTGATCAAAATTATATAAACAAGATATTTCAATTCTGAAAATAAAAGAACTTTTATAATAAAAGTCCTTCTATACATTTCTATCATTTTATCTCTACTTATAGTAATAAAAATATGACACCTATTCATTAAAATTATATGTCTCTTTGATTATTCAGGTTAGACACTCAACTCGACAAAACTGAATGTTCCCTTTTTTTATGAAGTTTCCTTCATCTATATTCATAATAACATATATTTTATATTTTATCAATAAATTTGTATAAAATTGTACTTGTTCGCTTGTTTTACATTATTAACTATGAGATAATATATTTGGAACATTTAATGTGAGTGCTATCCTCCAATCTTAAGAAAGAAAGGAGGGATACAATGAAGAAAAGAACTTTTATAATAAAAGTCCTTCGTCTTATTGCTATCATTTTATTACTCCTTACCTTACTGGTAATAGCAATAAAATTATAAGGCACTCTATCATCTCTGATTGAGTGCCACCCAAAACTTTGAGGATGACATTCACTTGCAGATTTAAATGTTCCTCTTTTTTATTTTATGAAGTTTCCTTCATCTGTATTCATAATATCATATTATTTAATATTTTTCAACATTAAAAAAATTATTCATTATTTAAATTTATTCCATCTATACAATTTTCATAAATCCAAATCTTTAAATTATCCATGATACCACTTTCATAATATTTAATAAGTTTTTCATAAAACTCTGCTTGTTTATCTTGTGCAATACTTATAATTCCATTTCCATTATCTATCATTATTTTATTGGCAAACAACATTGCTACCCTTTTATTACCATCAATAAACATTTGTCTTCTCATAATATATAACATCACTTCAATTGCAATTTCTGTTGTGGTTTTATCTTGTTCACTAAGTAATTCTTCTAATTCTTCTTTTATTTTACTTTCTATAGGAAAATCAGGTTTCCAAGTTGTACCTCCTATATTAACTGGAGTAGTTCTAAGTTTACCAAGGTTTTGTTCTAATACTAGTTTATCTACAGTCAACTTATGAATATAACATAAAGTATTGTAATCACTTTTTATATCTTTATTTTCTAATATAAATTCCCAGGCATATTTTAAATTATTTATAGCAATTATATTATCTACTGTAAGCCCATTTACTATTCCACCATCATATATTGCTTGTGTTTCTGGATATGTAACACCTATACCTTCTAAATTTGCACTTTTCCATATATAGTCAACAATGTTTCTTTTTGCTATAAATACATTTTGTTCTCTTGTTAAATTATATTTATTTTCCATATGTAAACACCTCATCATTAACTAAATTATAACACAAAATACATATTATTAAAATCTTTTAGAAAAAAGAACGTCTATAAAACGTCCTTTAAATACATTCCTGTATAGCTCTTTTCATCTTGTACTATCTTTTCTGGAGTACCTGTGAATATTACTTCACCGCCTAAATCTCCACCTTCCGGTCCTAAATCAATTATATGATCTGCTTGCGCAATTACATCTAAGTTATGTTCAATAACAATAATAGTATCACCATTATCAACAATTCTATTTAATATTTCAAGTAATTTTTTAACATCATGAGTATGTAAACCAGTTGTAGGTTCATCAAGTATAAATAAACTTTTACCTGTAGGTTTCTTTTGAAGTTCTTTCGCAAGTTTTACTCTTGATGCTTCACCACCAGATAGTGTTGGTGCACTTTGTCCAAGTTTCATATATCCAAGTCCTACATCTTTTAATACTTCAAGTTTAGATTTTACTTTAGGTATATTTTCAAAGAATACATAAGCATCTTCAACAGTCATATCAAGTACTTCACTAATATTTTTACCCTTATATTTTATTTCTCTTGTTTCACTATTATATCTAGTACCTTTACATACTTCACAAGGAACATATACATCAGGTAAGAAATGCATTTCAATTCTTTTAACACCATCACCAGAACAAGCTTCACATCTTCCACCTTTTACATTAAATGAAAATCTACCTTTATCATATCCTCTTATTTTCGCTTCTTTAGTAACCGCGAATACTTCTCTTATATCATCAAATACGCCTGTATAAGTTGCAGGATTACTTCTTGGTGTTTTACCAATTGGATCTTGAGTAATACATACAAGTTTATCAAGATTTTCAATACCCTTTACTTCTTTACATTTACCAGGTTTCTCTTTTGATTTATAAAGTTTATTTCTAACAGTTTTAGATAATATTTCATTAACAAGTGTACTTTTACCAGAACCAGATACGCCTGTTACACATATAAATTTTCCAAGTGGAAATTTTACATTAATATTTTTTAAATTATTTTCTTTTGCGCCTTTTACTTCAAGATATAATCCATTACCTTTTCTTCTCTTTTTAGGTACTTCTATTCTTTCTTTACCAGATAAGTATCTTCCTGTTAAACTATTTTCATTATTCATTACTTCTTCTGGAGTACCTGCTGCGACTACTTCACCACCATGTACGCCTTGAAGTGGACCAATATCTACTAAATAATCAGCTTGTTTCATAGTATCATGGTCGTGTTCTACTACAATTAAAGTATTACCTAAATCTCTCATTTCAAGCATTGAATTAATAAGTCTTTGATTATCTCTTTGATGAAGACCTATTGATGGCTCATCAAGTACATAAAGTATTCCAGTAAGCCTTGAACCAATTTGAGTCGCAAGTCTAATTCTTTGACTTTCACCACCAGATAAAGTTGCGGCACTTCTATTTAATGTTAAATATTCAAGTCCAACATTATTTAAAAATGATAGTCTATCTTTTATATCTTTTAATACTACTTCAGATATTTTTGCTTGTTCTTTTGTAAGTTTTAATTTACTCATAAAATCAAAGCATTTTTTAATACTTAAATTACATACATCATATATGTTTTTTCCATTTATAAATATATTTAACACGCTATCATTAAGTCTCGCACCATGACAATGTTCACACTCTTGATCTATCATATATCCTTCAAGCCAATCTCTAATAAATGATGAATTTGTTTCTTTATATCTTCTTTCTAAAAGACCAATAACTCCTTCATATATTTCAATCTTGTCATATGCATTTCCGCCTTTTGATTTAAACTTAAATCTAATTGCGTCATTACTTCCATATAATACCAAATTAAGTTCTTTTTTAGTAAGTTTTTCAATTGGTTTATTCATATCAATTTTATACTTATCACAGAATATTTCTAACTTTTGAATATATATATTAGTGTCTTCCATATTCTTAAATGGTAATATTGCGCCATTATTTAATGATTTTGTTTTATCTGGAATAACTAAATCTACATCCATTTTTTGTTTAAATCCTAAACCTTTACAATATGGACATGCTCCATATGGCGCATTAAATGAAAATATTCTAGGTTCAAGTTCTCTTAATGAATAATTACAATGTGGACATGAAAAGTTTTCACTAAAAATTATTTCTTCTCCACCAACAACACTTATTACAACTTTTCCACCAGATAACTTTGTACTTGTTTCTAATGATTCATAAAGTCTACTTCTTATTCCATCCTTTATAATTAATCTATCTACAACAACATCTATATTATCTTTTATATTTTTTTCTAGAGTAATTTCTTCATTTAAATCATATATCTCACCATTTACTCTAACTCTTGAATATCCTTCTTTTCTAATTCTATTAAATGTATCTGCGTGAGTTCCTTTTTCTCCTTCAACTATAGGGCTTAATACCATAATTTTTGTGCCTTCATCAAAATTCATTATCTTATTTGTCATTTCTTCAATAGATTGACTTGTTATTGGTATATGATGAGTAGGACAATATGGTACTCCAACTCTCGCAAATAAAAGTCTTAAATAATCATATATTTCTGTTACTGTACCTACTGTTGATCTTGGATTTCTATTTGTTGTTTTTTGATCAATACTAATCGCTGGACTTAAACCCTCTATTAAATCAACATCAGGTTTCTCAGAACCTCCTAGGAATTGTCTTGCATAACTGCTTAAGCTTTCTACATATCTTCTTTGTCCTTCTGCGTATATTGTATCAAATGCTAATGATGATTTACCTGAACCAGACACACCTGTCATAACAATTAATTTATTTTTTGGTAAATCTATATTTATATTTTTTAAATTATTTTCTCTTGCTCCTCTTATTATTATTTTATCCATGAAAAACACTTCCTTCAAACATGTATTATACCAAATTATTTTAAATTAACACAAGCGAACAAATTAATTTTTTTGAATATTATATTATGGGTGATAATAATATAATTATTTTTATATATTTATAATTGATGAATTAAATAAAATAAATAAATAAAATAATTGAATTTAATAGAAAATTCTACTATAATTGTTAGTAAATAAGGGAGAATATTATGAGCGAATTAGATAGAATATTAAAAGAAATGTCAAGAGTAAGTAATGAAAAATTAGACGATAGACTAAAAAAACATATAATTGAAAATTTATATAATTCTTACTTAACAGAAAAAGAAAGATTTGGAATAAGTGAAAACAATGAAGATTATATAATAAATACTAAACCAGAAATAAAAAATATACCAGACAAAGAAGTAACTAGAGTTATTAAAGACTATAAAACAAACAATACATTATCAATTAGTGAAGCAAAAATGATTTTAGATTGGATTATAGATTATGTAAGAAACTATTTTTCTACATTTGGAATAAATATTATGAATCATAGTCTTGATGGTTACTGTGAATTATCTCAATATTTAACAATTTGTCCTCTTGAAAAACTAGGGTTAGAAGTTACAAAAAACACTGCACAAAATTGCTTTGATTATCCATTAAATCATGCATTTGGAACAGTAAGTTTTAATATATTAGAAAATGGTAAAATAACTAAACAAACATTTTTAATAGATGCGACATACAGACAATTCTTTACAAAAGAAAAATGTAATAAAGGTATGTATTACTTAGATAGAAAGCCAGATGTTGGATATTTTGTAAAAGATAAAGATTTCGCAAGTAACTTAATAAAGGATGGATATATATTATTAACAAAAGAAAATGCAAAAAAATATGGAGAAGCATTCTTTAAAGTTTCTCTTGATTTAAATCAAAGAGGTAATGTTAACCATATTGATTATTATGATAGAATAATTAATTCAAAAGAAAATTATGCTTCTAATGAAAATGAAATTAATTATGAAAATATTCCAAAATTATAAAAAATTTATTAACAAAAATGTAAGAATATAATATTTTTAGGATGTGGCAGTATGAATAAAATAAGAAAAAAGAAAAAAAGATATAAAATAAAAAATATATTAATGTTAGTAATAATAATCTTTTTAATAGTTAAACTATTTAGTGTGCTTATTAATTCAGGTAAAGATAATAAAGATGAAATAGTAAAAAAAAGTGAACCCAAAACATATTTAAATAAAGTAAATAAGACAGATAATTATAATGAAGATATAGATAAGGATATTCAAAATACAATTGTAAAATATATGGATTCTTATTTTAAATCTATTACTACATTAAAAGAAGTAGATATGACTAACCTATTTTGTGATGATTCCTATGAAGAAGCATATATTAATCAAACAGCAATCTCACTACTTATTAATTCTAGAAAACTTGAAAGAAATAAAATGACCATAAGTAATGCTAAATATGATATTATTTTTGATAATATAAATAAAAAAAATGATACAGTTACTGTAAAAGTGCTTGAAAATGATTACTTTTATTTTGACTTTATGAAGGATATAGAATCTAAAGTATATGAAGTTGAAAACACATTTGTATTAAAGAAAACTAATAATACATATAAAATAAAAAGCTTAAGAAAAGTTCAAGATTTTTATGTAATGATAACAAATGAATATAAAACAGGGAAATCTGATAAGGTTGCTAAAAAAGAACTTGATAAAATGAAAAAGGATTATATATCTGATTTTAAAGATGAAGTATCAGATTTTAAAACTTATTTAAGTAGATATGAAAATAAAAAAGATAATATTACTAAAACCTGTGATTATAAATATGATAGAACAAAAGCATTAAATTACGCTAAAAAATATGTAACAAGTAGAAATAGTAAATGGTCAAACTTTAGCGAATATGGTGGAAACTGTCAAAACTTCGCATCACAAGTAGTGTATAATGGCGGAGTCCCTATGGATTTACAAGGTGATGCAATTTGGAAATATTATGGAAATGATTTAGATGAAACCAAAAGTAAAAATGGTAGATCAACATCATGGACAGGTGTAAGATTCTTTTATGATTACGCTAAAGCAAATAAAGGTTATGGATTATGTTCTGAAGTAGATATAAATCCTTTTTATGCTGAAGCTGGTGATATTGGACAAGTTGGTTATAATAATAACTATAGACATACAGTTGTTATAATAGGTAACGTCAAAGATAATAATGGAAAAATAACTGATTTACTAATAAATTCTAATTCTCTTAACTTAGAAAATTATCCATTATCTGGTTATGTTTATCCTAATAAGAGAATTATAAAAATACTTGGTTGGAATAAAGATTAAAATAATGAAGAATCATCAAAAATACTAGAGCAAATGCAAAGTATAATGATGCAGTTGCAAAATTTTAATAAAAAATTTGAAGAAGAGATTATTGATTCTAATGCAAGCATTACAGAACAAACACTAGAACAAGAAAAAAAATTATATTTAGATATAAGATACTTAAATAGTATTGATGTTGATTAAATTTTAAAAATAAGATATATAGGAAGTCATAATGACTTCCTTGTTTTATTATAAAATAAGTGGTAAAATAATTTACTAGAAAACATTTATATTTACTTTGCTCTATTTAGCAAATCTATGAAAAAAATATATCATAATTTCATTTGATTAAATGTATTAAAAAATATATAAGGAGAAAATACAAATGAAGAGTATAGATACAATAAAACCAGTATTTTATATTACAGAAGATAATAAAAAAATTATAAGAGAAATAGAAAATAAACTTAATTTAATTGTTATGGATGATAATGATAAAAAAAGAAAATTAAAAGTTAAATCTAAGGTAAGATCAATCCACTCTTCATTAGCAATTGAAGCAAATTCTTTATCATTAGAATCAGTTAAAAATATTGTTGACAACAAAATGGTTTTGGGCGATAGAAAAGAAATTCAAGAAGTTAAAAATGCTAATGAACTATATGAACATATAAATGAATATAATTGGAAAAATGAAAGTGATTTTTTAAAAGCACATACATTAATGATGAAATATTTTGATGATGATAATGGATTTTATAGAAATCACGTTGAAGGAGTAAAAAAAGGAAATGAAATCATTTATACCGCACCACATTCTATATTAGTTCCATCTCTTATGAAAAGTTTATTTAACTTTATAACTGAAAATGAAAATAAAATTCATCCACTAATTTTATCAAGTATATTTCATTATTATTTTGTGTATATACACCCATTTAGTGATGGTAATGGTAGAATGGCCAGATTTTGGGTAAGCTTGATTTTAACTAATTGGAACTCAAAGTTTGAATATATTCCTATTGAAGAAGAAATTTATTTAAATCAAACAAAATATTATGATTCTATTGCACAATGTCACATTAATGGAAATGTAAATGTATTTACTGACTTTATGTTAATGTGCATTAATTCAGCATTAGAAAAAACTACCCAAAAAACTACCCAAAAAAGAAAATTAAATAATAATCAGTTAAAAATTATAGAATTAATAAAAGAAAATCCAAAAATTACAAGAAATAAATTAGCAAGCGAATTAAATATTACATCAGATGGTATTAAATATAATTTAAGAAAATTAGTTAATAATGGTATTATTGAAAGAATTGGACCAAACAATGGTGGATATTGGAAAATAAAATAATAACTTTTATAATAAGGAGGATCTATGTTTAAATTAGTATCAAAATATAAGCCAAGTGGTGATCAACCTGATGCTATAAAAGAATTAGTAGACGGAATTAATAATCATGAGAAATACCAAGTTTTACTAGGGGCTACGGGGACTGGTAAAACTTTTACAATCGCAAATGTTATTGCAAAAGTTAATAAACCAACGCTAGTTTTAGCTCATAATAAGACTCTTGCAGGTCAATTGTACTCAGAATTAAAAGAGTTGTTTCCTGAAAATCGTGTTGAATACTTCGTTTCATACTATGATTATTATCAGCCGGAAGCCTATGTTCCATCAAGTGATACATTTATTGAAAAAGATGCATCTATTAATGATGAAATAGATGAACTAAGGCATAGCGCAACTAGTGCACTTATTTCTAGAAATGATGTAATAGTTGTCGCATCTGTTTCATGTATATATGGTTTAGGTGAAAAAGAAGAATATGAAAATAAAACATTATCACTAAAGGTTGGAGATGTAATTGACAGAGATCAAATACTTGAAAAATTAGTTGAGATGCTTTATGAAAGAAATAATATGGATTTAGTTCGTGGAACATTTAGAACTAAAGGAGACACTATTGAAGTAGTACCTGCTTATTCTAGAACTACTGCATACAGAATAGATTTGTTTGGAGATGAAGTTGAAAAATTAATTGAATTTGATACTACAACAGGCGCAGTTATCTCTCAAAAACAAACAATAACAATATTTGCAGCATCACACTTTGTTACAAGTGAAGATAAATTAAAATTAGCGGTTAAAAATATAAAAGAAGAATTAAGAGAAAGACTCGCATACTTTAAAAATAATAATAAACTATTAGAACTACAAAGACTAGAACAAAGAACTAATTATGATATTGAAATGATGGAAGAAACTGGTTTTTGTAAAGGTATAGAAAACTATAGTAGACATTTAGCATTTAGAAAAGAAGGAGAAACTCCTACTACCTTGCTTGATTTCTTTCCTGATGATTATTTAATGGTTATTGATGAATCACACGTTACTCTTCCACAAGTTCGTGCGATGTATAATGGAGATAGAATGAGAAAAAGTGTCCTTGTTGAATATGGTTTTAGACTTCCAAGTGCACTTGATAATAGACCTTTAAAATTTGATGAATTTGAGAAAAAGATTAATGAAGTTATATACGTATCCGCAACTCCTGGAGATTATGAACTAGAAAAAGTACATAATAAAGTTGCTGAACAAATAATAAGACCTACTGGTTTACTTGATCCAACTATTGAAGTAAAACCATCACAAAATCAAATAGATGACTTAATAGAACAAATACAAAATAGAATAGAAAAGAATGAAAGAACACTTGTTACTACTTTAACAATTAGAATGAGTGAAGAACTTACTAATTATTTAAAAGGTGCGAATATAAAAGTTGCATTTCTTCATAATGAAATTAAAACTTTAGAAAGAATGGAAATAGTTCGTGATTTAAGACTTGGTAAATATGATGCCATAGTAGGTGTTAACCTTTTAAGAGAAGGAATAGATATACCAGAAGTATCACTTATCGCAATACTAGATGCGGATAAACAAGGTTTCTTAAGAAGTGAAAGAAGTTTAATACAAACTATAGGAAGAGCTGCTAGAAACTCTAGTGGTCACGTAATAATGTATGCTGATACTATTAGTGATGCTATGGAAAAAGCAATTAAAGAAACAGAAAGAAGAAGAACTATTCAAATTGCTTATAATAAAGAACATAATATTACACCTACTACTATAAAGAAAGAAATTAGAGATGTAATTAAAAATACAGATACTAGCAAGAATAAAGAAATTAGTAAGGCATATAATAAAAAAGATAAACAAAAGATGATGGAAAAAATAGAAAAAGAAATGATGGAAGCTGCTAAAGAATTAGATTTCGAAAGAGCTACAGAACTTAGAGATATTTTATTTGAAATGAAAATGGAATAGTAGTATAATATATTTACTAAAAAGGATGTGGATTAATAGATGAAATATGTAAAAAAAGAAAATAATAAGGAAATTTTGTATATTCAAAATAAAGATATTAATTTTATTATAAATTATTCATATATGCCTAAATATATAAAGGATACAATTCCTTTAGAAGCACTTATTTTATCTTCTATGGATGAATATAGAAAGTATGCTGATCAATCCATAGTAAAATGGTTTAAAGATGCTTTTTATATATTAGATTCAGATGAAGTTAATTCAATGAGTATTTCAGAAATAAATGATAAAATTATATCAAACACAAAAAAAGTTAATGATTTATTAGACAGATGGAAAAAGATACCAAGGAAAAAGAGGAAAGAAAACAATGAATTATATAATCTTTCTACTTTAATAAATTATCAAACAAAAAGTTTAAAAGAGGAACTTGATAAAAGAAAAAGAACTAATATGTTAAAATATTAGTTCTTTTATTCTACAATAATATTTTTACTAGAAACTGTCACAACAGGTCTAATTTCTTTCTTTATATTTGCAATATCATCTTTTATAGTTGATGAGCTTTTACTTATATATTTTGCATAATTTTTTACATTTGTACTTTCTATTATATTTCCATATACATCATATTTTTGTTTCATATATACTGAATTCATCAACCAGAAATCACTATTTCCATATAACCAAGATAAATCAGCATTATTACTTGAAATAAGTTTGTTATATTCAGTTTCTGTTAATAATCTTACTTTATAATTTTTATATATATTTGACTGACATTTACCTTCTGATAAAAGTGTTCCACCATAAGATGCTGCTTGTAATCCTGATGCATCATCACACACACTATTATCATATAATATAGGTAAATTCAATGTATTCATATTAACAAATTCATTATTTATAAATCCATTAATTAAAGAATCACTCCATTTATATATGTCATTATTAGATGTAGTATGTCCTAATTTAGTTGATATTGTTCCTGAATCTGCTAATAAAGTTAATATTTGACCATTATTATCACTATTTTCAGTATTAATTACATGGAAGTCAACTCCACCATATCTTATTGCTTCACCAATACTATAACTATTATAATCAGTTGATGCATCAGTTGCTTCACTTTCTGGTTCATATGAACTTATTTCTAAAAGTGTTACCGTATTAATAAAACTTCTAGCTTCTAATTGTGTTGGCATATTTAGCATTATTGTAAGATATCTTTTTTCACCTGGCATAATTAAATCATTTTCAAGTGCTACACTCCTAATTTCATCATTTGAAACAAACCAATCTTTATTTGCAGGATCATCTATATTAAATGTTAATCCAACAGGAATATCTTCATTTATTAATTTTACATATCCTGGTGTTGAAGAATTGTTTGTAATTTCAATTCCATAGTATACTTTTGCAGATGCACGTAAACTATTTTTTACACTTAATGAAACCTTTTTTTCATTATTATAAGTTAAAATACTATTCGAATTATTATAATTTAAATCTATTTTTGTAATATATTTATTTATAGAAAAACCAAATGTTTTTCTTGAAATTAGACCAATATTCATATCAGTTACTGATTCTATTTCTCTAGTAACCTTAATACCATCAGATTCTTCAGGAGTTTTCTTATTACTTATTTCAATCATATTATCAGAAACTTTATATCCATCTGAATCAATAGCAGTATTTTCACTAGCGTATCTTAATGTTAAATCATATACAGAATTATCAAAATTTGCTCTTATTTTATATCTACCAACATTTAAGTTTTTAAATATATATTTACCATCTTTATCTGTAACTGTTGTATCTACTTCTGTCATATTATTTTCTGAATCAAGTTTATATAATGTAACCGGCATATCACTATAATATGTATCGCCTATATCTTCTACACCATTTTCATTATTATCAATAAATACTCTACCTGAAATATTTCTACTTATAACTCTTGCCTCTATTTTATTTGATTCATTTTGAGCATATGTTTTAGAAGCACCAACATAGGAATTAATATATTTATTAGAATAATTATTATCTTTAGGTTTAATCCATAATTTAATATCATCAGCATATGAATTTGCATTTACTGAAATATTAGTTATTTTTATTGCAGTTGCATCTACATATTCATTTAATGCATTACATTCCTTAAATTCATTCTTTTCATTAAATACTTCATTTGATAATTTATTATATTCTGAATTTGAACAATATACTTTTACATTTCCAAAAGTACTTGGTAATTCAAGTTTAACTTTATATGTACCATTAAACTCAGAACCATTTTTATCACCATTACCTGGTAATATATCCATAATAGCATAGTCTTTTATATTATTATTTGTATTATTATAAATACTTAATAAATAATTAAATTCACTATTCTTTTCTAATTTAGATCCTTTATCACCAATTTTTTGTGAAACAATTACATTTTCTATACCTGTTGCATAAATCGTATATGAACCTGTTAAATATCCAAAATAACTTGTATCTGTTTCACCATTTACATTTATTGCATCAACTCTTGATTCAACAGTTAATGGAATTGAACTTCCTTTAAGTGTTGGCGATATTGTTGCTTTAAAATTAATATCTTTTATTTTCATATTAGGCTTAGTATATGGAAGCTTATACGTCAAATATGTGTTATCTGGATCACTTGTAACTTCAGGAGTCCCTAAATCTTTATCAGGAACATAAACAAGTCCATTTGGTACTTTTACTCTAACACTTAAATAATTAATATACCATGTATCATCCGCACCAGAATTCATACTATCATCTGTAATTGTTGTTTTAATATTATAATAAATAGTTTCTCCATTATTTGCATTAAATCTATTTTTTAATGTACCATCATTATTTTTATTAGTAACAGTTACTTCTTCTCTTGATGTAAAATTAACTATTTTTAATGTATCCCCCCAAGGGCTATCAGTATCTATACTAGCAATATCACTTCCATTATATGTTGTTTTCTTATAGTTATTTGGATTTGTTATACTATTTTCATCATTTGTTACTCTAGGCGCAAAATATGAGATTTTAGCATCATAATCTGATGATGAAGCTAAAGAAGTTGCTTGATAAGTTCTTGTTATATCAGATACATCTCTAACTCTTACATTAGCATCAATAGTTACTTTTATATTATCAGGTAATTTTATACCTTTCTTAGTTTGTACAATTATCTTTGTAATTGGAATTTCTATATTTTCTTTATCTTTTGCTTCACTTACTTTTTTAAATGTTTGTTCTACACCTGATTTTGCTTTAATGCAAGGACCGCCATATAAATTCATTATTTGATCACTTAAATAATTATTTATATTTTTTTGAATATTAGCACAGCTTGACTTAACTATACTTAAGTCTTCATCAGAAATATTTGATTTAGTTTCTGAAACATAATTAGAATTATTAAAATCACCTGTTACATATGTAATTTCAAAATCATCTGGTGATATTTTTTTATCACTTACACCTTCTATATTTATTTTTATATCATCTGTTAATCTTAAAGCATTAGGATCTATTTTAATTACTTCTTTTAATCCTTGATCTGACATAGTTTTCTTATAATTAAAAGTTGTTTTATATATTAAATTTGTACCCTTTGATACAGCACCTGTTCCATTTGTATCTTTTGAAACTTTAGATGAACCATTATAGAATTCACCAGTTAATGAATAATCAATTTCTTCATAATATTTATTTACTAAATTTTTACTTATTGTTGGAAGAGTAATTAATGAACCATTTGTATCTTGAATCTTAAAGTTACTGATGCTTAAAGATGTTGTAATATCATTTTTACCATCATTTACTGTTCTAGGTGAAAATACAGTTAATGCATATGTTCCTAAATAATGTTCATTTTTACCAATATTACTTCCTTTGGCACTTACGGTAGCGCTATTATATGTTACTTTATAACCATTTATAATACCATTAAATAAATCATTAGTTTTTTTAGATAATTTAACATTCCCAACATTTTTTATAAGTTTTGAATTATCAACTTGTGATGTACTATAAGGTTCATTTACAATTACTGATTCTATTTCAGATAAATTATCTTTTCCATAAAGTCTTCCCCAAGTTTCCTCCATTGAAACGACTTTTGAAGAACCATTTTGATTAACGTTTACATCAAATGTAATATCATTACCATTTGGCATTGATAAACCTTTTATACCTTTTGAATTATTTCCGTTTATTTTATATCCAAAAACATAAGTTAAATATCTACCTAAATTATTATTATATGTTGCCTTTTGTCCTTCTGATTCTTGAGTTAATAATTCTAAAGAAAAATCACCAGATTTTGAAGATACTACTGTTGGCATATAATTTAAAAATCCATTAATAGTACTTACCATACTATATTTATTAGCATTTTCACTATTATATTCATAATTATATTTCTCAGTATCAAATGTTATACTGCCCAAATTTACTATATAATTTTCATCTGTATTTGTACTTTCTTGGATTTCAAATTTAGGACTTATTTTCATACCATTTGGAGCACCTAAAACATATAATGTTACTTTCGCATCAAATGATCCATAAGTATCTACACCATTAAATGAATATATATGACTTGTTTCTCCTGGAGCACTATCTTTATCAAATGTTACATACTTTGAAACATCTTCTGGTAAAGTTACTTTAATATTTACTGTTCTTTCTTCATAATCATCATTACCATTTTTATCCATTATTTCATAATTAAAATTATAAGATAATTCATCAAAAGATCTAACTATTCTATTTTTTGAATTATTGTCATTACCAGGAATATAACCTGTTACACTAGAATAATTTGCTGAATTTGAATAATCTAATCCATCACTATTATCAAAATCAGAAATACCTGTTTCTATACTAGTTAAACTTATGTTTTTAATTGCAACCTTATTTTGAGCAACATCTGCACTAGCAAACCTATTATATACAAAAAAACTAATTACAATTAAAATTAACACAAAAAATATTATTAATATTTTTTTATTTTTAGTCTTCATATGCTTCACCTATTCTTTAATAAAATTATATCAATATATGCACTTTTTTTCAATGAAAACGAAAAAAAATATCTATGTTTTTAGATATTTTTTACTCAAAATCATAACTCCAACTAATTTTTGTAATTTTTCCATATTTATAAGAAATATTTAATCTTGAAATATTAGATACAGTATCACCTACTAATGCATCTCTATTTATGTATACTACCTCTTTATCATTTCTTATACCTAAATAAATTGTATCTTTTATTTCTTCTTCATTTAATGCATCTACTGAGTAATTTCCATATAAATATGTTCCTTTTTTATTTTCAACTTTAAATTTCTTTATAGTTTTGATAATTTTATCATTTACCTTTATATTTCTGCTTACTTTATATTTATTATTTGTTACCTCTACTTTAGTTAACATATAATCACTATAATTTTCTTTTAAAGTTAATTTTAAGCCCTTATATTCTAATATTTTATAACTATATTTATCTTTAGTTATTTTATCTTCTTTTACGGGAGTACCAAATTTCTTTTTTACTTCTTTTTCACTTGTTCCATATTTTACACCATCTATTACTAAATCAGACATTGAAAATATTTTATTATTATTTTTACTTACCATAACTGTATCAAATTCTCTGTAATTTCTTGAAGCAAGTAATAGGATTAATAATATTACAATTATTATAGATGTTATTTTTAGAATTAATTTATCTCTTTTTAACTCTTGTTCTATTGTTTTTTTAGTTTTCTTTTCATTCTTTTTCATATTTTCACCTACTTAGCCTTTTTCTTTAATATCATTAATAAAGATATTAAAGCAACTAATATTGATATTATTAATCCATATTTTATTACAGTTTGTCCTGTTTGTATACTTACTATAAGTTCAGCACTTGAACTTGATTTTATCTCTATCTTTTCTGTTTTTCCTTTATTTACTATTATTGAATTTCCATATACATTTCCGCTTCCATCTACAAAGAATGTCGCTACATTTGGATTTTTATTTAATTCTTTTCCTGGTGCAGCTTTTGTTTCTACTATTCTATATTGTCCTTCTTCTAAATAATATACTGTTGCACTTCCATTTTTTGTTTCTATCTTTGTATTTGTTGTATTACTATCTGCTTTATAATAAAATCCATTTTCTGTTACTTCTTTTGTAACTGTCACATCATGATATTTTTTATTATCATCTAATTTTTGAAGTTTAAATTCTGCTCCATCTAATAGTTTATTATATTCATCATATTTATAGAACGTAAATGGTGTTGGTTTATTTACAAGTTCCTTATATGTATCTGCTATATAATCTTTGTTTGCTTCTATTGTTACCATTGTATATCTATCTTCTTCTTTTTTTGGAAGTGAATATCCTTTTGGTGCTTTTACTTCTTCTATTATATAACAATGTCCATATTCTAAATATTGGATTAATGCTTCTCCTTGTTTTATTTCTACTTTTTCATTTTTTGTATTTTCTGTATTTTCAAATTCTGACCATGTTCCTAGATATTTTACATATGTTAGTTTTGTAATATCATTTACTGGTATATCACTACATTTTGCATCTTCTCTATCTGTACATGTTTTTATTGTATCTGTATCTTTCTCTGGTCTATTTTCATATACTCCATCTCTTATTGTTTTTAATTTTAATAATGTCTTTGGTTGATTCATTGCTGATAAATTTGCATCACATGTTGTTCCTTCATATACTTTAAATTCTGCACCTTCTAGTAACTCTCCATCATCAGAATATTTTCTTATTAATAATGATGTTGGTTTATTTGGAACATCTACTTCATCTACTTTTACTGTTGTACTTGTTACAGTAAATGATGTTTCAGCATTTACTCCTTCTGGTAATGTATAATTTTTTGGTGCCACTGTTTCAAGTAATACATAATTATAATCTGCTTCTAAATATCTAAGTACTAGTATTCCATTATATGGATGAAGTTCTGTTACATAACTTGCACCTTTTTTTACATCACTATCACTTATTTTTTTGTATACTTCAACACCAGATAATCCTGCTTCATCATTAGGATCTTCTTCATCACCAGCAATAACTGCACGTTTACTAAATTTAACAAGTGTCATACCATTTTTTTCTCTTTCTTCTTTTGTTGTATAATTTCCTGGATGACATTTTTCATTCTTTTTACATTTATATACTTCAAATGTAGTTGTTTCATCATTTATTAAATAATTATATTTAGAGTCTCTTTTTTCAAATCTAACTCTTGTTGGTTTATCTTTAATAATATTTGTTGTACTGTTATGAGTTGTATCACCACTTGTACATGGTATCTTATATTCAACACTCGTTGGTGTATTTGTAGTATTTTCTTTAACGTATACTGATCCTTCTGGAACACTTATTTCTTCCATAGTATACTTTTTACCCCTGCATAAATTAGTTATTTTTATGTGTCCACCACAAGCATGAAGTTCAGTACCATTACTATCTGTTTGATCAGAACTTACATATCTATATTCACTATAACTGCTATCACTTGTGCAATCACCAACATCTCTTACTTTCTTAAGAGTTAAATACTTACCATTTTCATCTTTTAATTTAAATACAATCTTATCAAAATCATTTCTTTCTTTAGCATCGACAAAATCAACATTTTCATCGCTTTTATTTTTATCAGCCGCATCATAATATGAATAATAATCTTTTTTAGTAAATGTAATTTCTGTTGGTTTATTTTCTAATTGTTGTTTAGATATTTCATATTTACCATTTCCGCATGCACTAGCATTTGAATTAGAACAATTATTTATAGTGAATTTATAACTGCTTTCTTCTTTATATTCTGGGTAGTAATATCCTACACATTCACTATAATTTGATGATGCTTCACATGTATTACTATTTTTTTCCTTAATACTGTATGTTCCAACAGGTAAATGATGTATTTTTATTTTTCTTGTATTATCTAGATGTAATCCTGTTACTTTGTCCCCACTAATACCATCTACATCATTTTCACTATATTCATAAATTCCATCTTTTAATATAAATGATACTAAATTATTATTACTATCATATACGTTAAAATCAAGTTTCATTAATTCTTCTGTTGTTAAATCTTTTAATGTTTTTTCCTTACCATTTATTATTATTTTAATATCTTCTTCATCGCCTGATGATACTGTTTTTGTAAATTCAAATTCTGTATCATAGTTAACAAATCTATTTGTATTATTTGCACTATCTTCCGATGAATCTTTAGTGCTAAATACTGTTGATGCATTTATTTTTTTATTAGCATTTTTTCCAAATGTATGATATTTTGATGGATTTGTTTCTGTTACTGTATATGTTCCTTTTGAAACTCTACTTATACATACTTCACCATTTATATCTGATAATAATATAGAAGCTTCATTTTCATTTGATGTTAATCCTGCATATACATAACATGATTTTGTTACTCCATTTGCATCTGTTTGATTTTGTTTATCTGTTACTTTTACATATTTTTTATTAGATTCTTCTCCTATTGATACTTTAAATTTTGCATCTTTTGCTGATGCTTTATTCTCAGTATCTTTATACCAGTTTAATAAATATTTTGAGTCAGTATATGTTACTGCATCATTTACTTCTGCATTACAATATCCTATTTGTGTACTTTGATCTTTTGTTGTATTTTGACTCATTGTAGTTGCTGCTACTTGTTTTGTTGCATTTGCTGGAAGTGCATAACCTTCTGGTGATGCTGTTTCTGTTACTGTATATGTTCCTTCATTTGTTCCAACCATAAATGTTGCTATTCCACTATTATCTGTTTTTGCAGTATATGAATTACTACCTAAAGTTGCTGTAAATGTTGCACCAGTTAATGCTTCTCCTGTTGCCTTATCTACTTTTTTTACTTTTAAACAATAATATACAGGTTTATCAGTAAATGTATATGTTGTTGTACCAGCTGGGCATGTTCCATTTACCATTAATGATGCATTTAAATCTAATTTTTTAGTTGTTGGTGTACCATTATCATTCCAATATTTTACCTTTGTATTTGAAGGTGATGTAATTGAACTATTACCTGAATCCTCAACAACCCAATATCCATTTGGTGAATAATCTAGATTACTAAATACAACTTCACCATTATTATTAGTAGTAAGTTTACCTGCTTCTACTCCTGTTGTTGCATTCGATAGTTTAAAATTAATTCCACTTAAATTTTGACCACTATATGCATCCTTTTTTACTAATTTTATACAATACTTCTTTTTTTTATTTGTTTTATTAACAGATGTTACATAATAATTTCCTACTTTTGAATTAGTACTTGATACAGTGACTGGTGTACATGAATTATCCATACTCCATTCATTTGAATTTAAATTACCTAAACTTGTTTCTTTAATATAATATGTTCCCAATGTTAAATCACTAAATGTAGCAACACCATTTGAATCTGTTTTACCACTTGTAATTTTATTTGAACATAAACTATTACTATATAAACTAAATTCTATATCAGTTTTATCAAAACTATTTGTTACATCTGTTCCATTATCTGTTAATTTCTTATTTACATTTATTTGTGCTTTATTATCTTCCCATATAAATTTATATACACCATATGATTGTTGTGTTCCAATATTATCAGCAGATGTAAATAATAATTGTAAAATCATTGAGTTACTATCTTTATATAAAACTCTATAATTAAAATTATTAAACTCATTATATTTTGCATTGCTTTGTGCATCATTTCCGATATGAATACAATAAGCTGCTACCCATAAATCAATATTATTAGTAGATTTTCCATCAGTTGATAAAAATGATAGACCATTTCCAAATCTTCCAGGTTCTAGTCTGTATGCAAATTCAACATCATTATCAGTACTACCCGTTTGTGCATCATGTTTCAAACTAATATTAGTTACATTTGGAGTATATGTATTAAAACTATCTTTATTCATTGATGTACCTGGAAACCCAAAAACATAATTTTTATTATTTATTACGTTATGTAATACCCATCTTTCTGGACATAATCTTGGATTTGAATGGCATTCTGAAGCAGTATAATTACCATTTATATAAGCATTTTTAGAATCATAGTCATTCTTTCTTGGATATTTTCCAAAAAAATGAAGACCTCCATTAACCTCATCATAAGAATATGCCCATTTTAAATGCCATACCCCTGTTTCGTTTAATTTTAATGATGGTTCCCCCGACAATTTTATTTCTTGAACTGCCCCTGATTTTGTTGCATCACCAAATATATCAGCAGCAGAAACTTTTTTAGTTACATTAGATAAAATAGAGGATTTATTTACAACCACTTCAATTTTATCTGCCAACATTGGATTTAAATGCGTAGTAACTGTCTTTGAAGATTTATCATATGTAATCGAATTTTTATCTACTTTATATTTACCATTTACATATATATCAATATTATCTTTATCTATCTTTTTATTACTATCATAATCATCAATTGATAAAGTTGTTTCAGTATCAAATCCATTTAAAGTTTGTACTTTCTCTTTTGTTGTTCCATTTTTTATTTCTGTTTTAACTTTTGTATTTATTATTTTATCACTTGTTGATTTTACAAGTACTTGCATTTGGATTGATTCATTTTCATCTTCAAAATATTTTTTTGGTATTGTTAATTTTTTTGTTTTTGCATCATATTTCGCATCACTTATAACTTCACCAAAAGTATTTCTTTTTGCAAATATATAATCAACAATATGATCTTTTAATATTTCATTTGCATTACTTATTGTTCCTTCATAATTGTCTCCAACTTTTTTCAAAGTTTCAAACCCATATGAATTATATATTATTGATGTAATACTTTTATCAAATATATCATCGATATTATTAATACCTTTAGATTCATTTTCATCAACAACAGTATATTTTACAACCATGGTAGCATCTGTTTTCTCTAAAGTTACTTTTTTCTTTGTTAAAGTAATTATTACATGCTGAAGAATAAGTAATAAAACTACTACTAAAACAGCTATTAATATTATTTTTAATACTTTAGACTTGTTCTTTTTTTCTTTCTTCATAGTTATCACCTACTCTTCAAAATCTATACTTGATGCTTTTAATGTTTTATTATAATCTTTTAACCAATCATATTTTACAATGTTTTTTGGTATTATTTTTATTTCTAATGCTGTAATGTTTTCATTTATGTTTCCACTTATATTTCCATTACATGTCCAAGACAACCATTTATCTTTTTTATTATATGTTCTATAACAGATATCAAATTTTTTATTCAAAGTATTAACATTCGCAAGTTTTAATCCCTTTAAATCTTTTTGATTATCATTTGGTTCATTTTCTATCCATTCATTATTTGAATATATATTATAAACTACATATCCATTTGTTTTAGATTTTACCTTTACCTTAATATTTTTAATAGAATCATTATAATTACCACTAGTTATTCCATTTTTTGACCATTTACTCCAACCATTATTTGTATATGTTTTATAGTAAATGCTTACTTTTTTGGTATTTTCCATACCATCATTTTTTGAATTTAAAATTGCTAATAAAGCAATAATAAATATAGATACTGCAATTACAGATATAAATATTTTCTTTCTCATTATAGGCACCTCTATTTTCTATACATATTGTACTAAAAATTAATGATTTTGTAAATGATATTGTAAGAAAATGAGTTTTATGGTATCATGAATTTAATGGAGGGAAAAAATATGTCTAAATTTTGTGTATATTGCGGAAATGAAATGGAAGATAATGATAATGCATGTGGTAACTGTGGTAAACTTGTTAGTGATGAAAAAGTTACTATAGTAAACAATGTTGTAACACCTGTTAATCAAAAAACTGAAGATACTGCTATCGCAGGTTTTGTTGTGTCCTTAGTTTCAATGTTATGTTGTGGTGGAACTTCAACTATAGGTTTAATTTTATCAATTATTGGACTTATTTTATGTAATAAAAATAATACAAAAGGTAAAGGTTTTGCTATCGCAGGAATTGTAATTAGTTCTATACTTTTCATATTATTAATAGTACTTTACTTTGTTGGTACTTTAACATCTGTGATAGATACTTATAGTAGTATATGATTAAAACATATATGAAAAGGTTAGAAAAAGTTATATTAATGATAACTTTTTTTATTATAGGTATTATATTATTAATAAAATTATTAGAATTTATTAAATTTGATTGTATATATAGAAAGTTATTTAATATATATTGTCCAGGATGTGGAGTTACTAGAATGATAAAATCAATATTAAAATTCGATTTTTATCAAGCATTTAGATACAATCCATTATGTTTTATACTATTTATAATATCAATACCTTATTTTATATATAAAACTATTATTTATATTAAAACTGGTAATATTAAACTTCCATCTTTAAAATTATTAATTATTATTATAGTAATACTTTTTATTTATATGGTTTTAAGAAATATACCAAAATTCGACTATTTAATTCCAACAAAAATAAATTAAACTATTTATTTATAAAACTATTTATGATATCATTGTAGTAACGGAGGTGTTAAAAATGGCTAAGTTTTGTCCAAAATGTGGTACAGAAATAAAAGAAGGAGAAAATTTTTGCAGCAATTGTGGTAATGCAGAAAATAATTCTGAACAAGTAAATACTACTGTAACAAATGTTAAACCAGTAGGAAAATCAAAAATGGCTGCAGGTTTACTTGGAATATTCCTTGGTGGTTGGGGAATTCATAATTTTTATTTAGGTTATACTGGTAAAGGTATTGCTCAAATATTTGTAACTCTATTCACTTGTGGATTTGGTGCTATTTGGGGACTTATTGAAGGTATTATGATTCTTACTGGAAGTATTAATACTGATGCTGAAGGTAATCCATTAGTAGAATAAAAATTGGTTAATCCAATTTTTTTATTTTATAAAAAAAGGGTACACATAATTGTGTATCCTTTTAAAATTCATCACCAGATGATTTGTATAAATTATCTTCTTTTCTTTAATATTCTATATTAGATTTTAGAACTTCGATGGCAGGACGAACACCATAGCCTCCAGCATTGTAAGCAGCGTCGTGGTCGACATAACGGTAGTTGCCGCGCACAAGCCAAGCATAGCCATAATTACCAGAAAGAGGGTTCTCTAACCACCATGCCCACGCTGCATTACTACCATTTGAATACTTTGTATTCTCAAACAAATAATTAAAATTATCTAACTCTCCTACTTGCCATGTTGGTATATTGCTTATTCCTGTTGCTTTTCTTACTTCTTGTATTGTAAGTAATCTTGCTGCTTTTCCTGCATAACTAAAACTATCTGGTAATGTCCCTCCGGTTGTTGTTTTTGTTCCATTTTCTGTAACTATGTTTCTTACACTACTTGTTAAGCTTACATTTCTCCATTCACTTGTACTTGGTAACTCTTCTATTGCTGTTCTTGGTCCATGCCAGTTTTCGTTACTTGCATCATATGCTGCCAATTTGCTATTACTTGGTTTTCCTTTTGATACATTATTATAGTATATTAATACTGCTGTATTATCATCCATATCTGTTACATAATAAAATCTTTCTGTATTTTCATCATATGTTCCATCTCCATTTACGTCACAGTCAAAAGCATCACCGGATTTTAATTTACCTTGTGGAATTGTTCCATATGTTATTGTATCTCCTGTATTATAATCTTTTGAGCCACTGCAATATTCTGTTTCATCTGTTTGAGTGCATTTTTCTGTATGTAATGTTCCTTTTTTTGCTTTCTTACATACTATCTTGTTAATATACTGTCCATCAAAATTAAGCGTATCATCAGAAAATGTACCATTACAATATTTAATTATTCCTGTTATATTTTCTTTATTTTTTAATTGTAATTCTTTTGCATTACCATTTTCCTGATCATCAAAATCGAACGTATAACATCCACTTTCATCACTAGTAAAATTTGTTCCCATTATACTTCCAGATGTAACTTGTGTTTTAATCGCATCCTTTACTAGTTTAATACTGCTTTCTGCAGCACTCTTTCTACTATTTTCTATTACATTTAATATCTTTGGTACTGCAACTACCATTAGTATTGCAAGCAAGACTATTACCGCTAATAATTCTATTAATGTAAATCCTTTTTCTTTTTTCATATTCTATCCCCTACCTGTTATTTGACACAAAAAAAGAGCCTCTATTCTATAAAATAGTTTACCACCTTTCATCAACATTTGACAAGTATTTTTTTAATCTAGTGTAAACTACTTAAATGATGAATATTTTCAATTAATTATTGATTTTTATCTATAAAAAGGGTATTTTTCATTAATAAAATTAATTAGTGCATTACAATTACCCCACTTTAAATGACCTATATAACTTTGATAAACATCATAATCAAATTTTTTCATTTTCTTTTTAAATCTTTTTTTACAATCATTTCTTAGTTTTAAAATTATTTTATCGTTTTTTATATAAAATCTAAACCCTAGAAAGTCTATGCCAGTTTTAATATTATTAATTTTTGTTTTTTTGGGATTTAATTTTAATTTATATAAATTTAAGATTTTTTCTATTTCTTTTAAACAGTATTTTAAATATTCTTTGTCATTATGAAGTAGTATTCCATCATCCATGTATCTTATATAATACTTTATTTTTAATTTTTCCTTTATATAATGATCTAGTTCGTTTAAATAAGTAACCGCAAGTATTTGGCTTGTCATATTCCCAATAGGAAGACCTTTTCCATTTTTATAATATGGAATATTGTTTATTTCTTTAATTTTAATTTCTTTTTCATTTTCTGATATATTTAATTTATTAATTCTTTCTATTTCACCATTTTTTAAATTATTTATTTCATTATTAACATATTCTCTATTAGTTGAATCTATAATATTATTTATAATATTGATCACCTTTTTATCCTTTATTTTTTTATTTATTAATTTCTTAACAATCTCATGATCAATATTATAAAAATATTTACTTATATCAAATTTTAAATAATAAAAAGTATCATATTTTATTTTCATTTCATTTAAATACTTCTTTGTTAATTTTATTCCATAATGCGTACCCTTATTTAACCTAGTTGCTATATTAAAATCAACAAGAGTTTTATCAAACACGTCAATCAAAAAATATTTTGCAATTAAATGATTAATTACTTTATCAGTTATATTTTGACTCATTATAATTCTGATTTTTGGTTCTCGAACTAAAAAAATATTATATTTTCCGGGAATATAATTACCTTTTTCTATTATATTTTTTATATTGATAATATTAATACTATAATAATCATTAAATTTTTCTATTTTTTGTTTGTTCTTCGTATTTTTGGAAACAACATTATCATACATATCAATAATTATATCTATATCATTAATTTTATCATAAAGATTATTTATTTTCTTCATTAATCCATCCTATAATCATTTTTGTAAGTTCAAGTAAATAATTAGAAACAACTTCATATTTTCTTTTAGTAATAATATCATATTTATAGCTGAGTTTTAAATAATAATCTAACATTTTAATTTTAGGTATGATTAATTTTTTTTCATCTTTATTAATGTTACCAATATAAATATTTTGAAGTATATCAAAACATGTACATGAAATATTTGATTTTAAATCTAAATATCTATGTGGATAATTATCTGTAATTTTAAGTATATATTCTATTGTTTTTTTATATTTAGAGGCAATTAATAACTTATCATTCATATTAAATTCTCTATTTCAATTAAAATTTTTTCAATATTATTATTTAGAATATTCTCTTGAAGTTTCTTATAAATTAATTCTATTTTCATACTAATATACATAAGTTTATTTATATCAACAATATATTCTAAATATCTATTTTTATTTGTTTTATACTTATCTACTACAGAATTATCTTCTATTATAATATAATTAATTTTATTTTTCTCTAAAGTATTTAAAACTTTAGTAAGAGAACTACTTGGAAAACCTACTACATAATTACTACCATTATTTTTTATTTTATATGAAAATAAAGAATACATAATACTTATATCATCATTGAAACATTCATAGAATATTCCTGATTTTAACAGTACTACATATTCTTTATATTTTATTTTGTAATTATTGTAGGTATCTATTAACTTCATAAATACCTCCTAGTCATAGTTTATAGAGAAAACGCACTTTCAAAAATTTTTACTAACACATTTTCTCATCTATAACATATTTTTCATTATTTTAATGAGGAATATTTCTTATTTTCTTTAGCTTTACATTTATAACCGAATAAAATATTTGTACATAAATTCCTAGTTTTAAAGAAAGTTGGCAGGACGAACACCATTGTCTCCAGCATTCGAAACAGTGTTGTTGTTCACGTTACGGTTGTTGCCGTTCACATTCCAAGCATTGTCAGAATTACCAGAATGAGGGAATCCAAAAGAGAAAAGACATCATCACTTTTTCAGAAATATCCCTATATCATTTATATATTATAAATAATACCTCATTTAGCGGCCTTGCCTACCACGGTATTTGATAAATCAAAACCTGCGGCAGTCAAGACATTTTTCTTACACTTATTTTTTTATCTTTCTTTAGTCTACTCATATTCTATCAATATGAGATATTAGATTTTAGAACTTCAATGGCAGGACGAATACCATTGCCTCCAGCATTCGAAACAGCGCTGTGGAGCACGTCACGGTCGCCGCCGCGCACATACCAAGCATTGTCAGAATAACCAGAATGAGGGTTCTCTAACCACCATGCCCACGCTGCATTACTACCATTTGAATACTTTGTATTCTCAAACAAATAATTAAAATTATCTAACTCTCCTACTTGCCATGTTGGTATATTGCTTATTCCTGTTGCTTTTCTTACTTCTTGTATTGTAAGTAATCTTGCTGCTTTTCCTGCATAACTAAAACTATCTGGTAATGTCCCTCCGGTTGTTGTTTTTG
>URBY01000002.1 GCA_900546245.1 uncultured Mycoplasmatota bacterium
ATCAGACTTAATTCCGTTATTTTATTAAAACGGAATTTCAAATAAAAATCCACGTTATAACAAAAAAATCGCTTAAAAGGGTGTAAAAGTTAAAAAATTATGATATAATTAACTCATCAGCAAAGAGTGAGGCAAAAAACCTCGCTCTTTATATATAATGGAGGTATATATGCTTGAAAAAATAAAAGAGATGTTAGTTGAACCATTAAAAAAAGAAAATATAGACATTGTAGATGTTTTATATGAAGATGAAGAAGGAGTAAAAAATCTATATATAATTATAGATAAAAAGCCATATGTTGATATAGATACATGTGTGCTTGCAACTAATATAGTTAATCCAATATTAGACAAAGCAGATTTAATAGAAGAAAGTTATGTATTAAATGTATGCTCAAAAGGAGGAGAATAAGATGAATGGATTAGATTTTATAAGAGCAGTTAAAGCCCTTGCAAAAGAAAGAGGTATTAGTGAAGATGAAATATTTGAATATATGGAAACAGCACTTCATGCAGCTTTCAAAAAAAATAATAATGCAACAAATAGTAAAGTAAAAATAGATAGAGAAACAGGCGAAATAAAAGTAGTTGCATACAAGGTAGTTGTTGACGAAATAAATATGGAAGATGAAGAAGATGCACAAATCTTACTAGAAGAATTAGGAGATAACCCTAATCATTTAAAAGTAGGAGATGTTATCGAGGAAGAAGTAACACCAAAAGATTTTGGTAGAGTAGCAGCATCAACTTGTAAACAAGTATTTACACAAAAAGTTCGTGAAGCAGAAAGAGAAAGCATCATGAAAGAATTCGAAGACAAAGAAGGAGAATTAATGGTAGGTACTTTAGCAAGAGAAGATAAACAAAATTATTATGTAGATCTTGGTAGAGCACACGGAATTCTTCCAAAATCAGAAATAATTCCTGGTGAAGAATTAGTAATGGGTTCACAAGTTAAAGTATATGTTTCAAAAATAGAACTTGGTCAAAAAGGTGGCCCAGTTATACTTCTTTCAAGAAGTCATTATGGATTTGTAAAAAGATTATTAGAAAAAGAAATTCCGGAATTAAATGAGGGAATAGTTATTCTTTATAGCGTTGCAAGAGACCCAGGAAGCAGAAGCAAGATAGCAGTTTATTCAGAAAATGAAAAAGTAGATGCAGTAGGTGCTTGCATTGGTGAAAAAGGAATAAGAATTAATAATATCTCTAAGGAACTTAACGGTGAAAAAATTGATGTTGTAGAGTATAGCAAAGATTTAGTTCAATTTATTAAAAATGCTTTATCTCCAGCAAAAGATGTTGAAGTATATATATTAGATGATAAGAAAAGTGAAGCATTAGCAGTTGCAGAAGGAGATAATTTATCATTAGCAATTGGTAAAAAAGGACAAAATGTTAAACTTGCCGCAAGACTTACAAAATGCAAAATTGACGTAAAAACAAGAGAACAAGTTCAAGAAGAAGGAATAAATATTTATAAATATTACGAAGCATAAGGAGGTTTTTAATGAAAAATAAAAAAATACCACTTAGAACGTGCGTTGTAACAAAAGAAAAATTAGAAAAAAAAGATTTAATTAGGGTTGTCAAAAATAATGAAAATGAAGTCTTTGTTGATTTAACAGGTAAAGCAAACGGTAGGGGCGCATACATAAAAAAGGATATAGATGTTTTAAATAAAGCAAGAAAATCAAAGATTTTAGATAAACATTTAGAAACTACTATTGATGATAGTGTATATGAAAAACTTGAAGAAGTAATAAATCAATAAAAACGGTATTAGGGGGTAATATTTTGTCAGATAAAAGAGAAAACTATTTATCTTGGGACGAATATTTTATGATGAATGCACTTTTGATATCTGCAAGAAGTAAGGATCCACATAATAGAGTAGGTGCATGTATAGTAAATTCTGATAATAAAGTTTTATCAGTTGGTTATAATGGTCTTCCAAAAGGTATGAATGATGATACATTTGACTGGGCATCAAGTGGTGAAATAACAGGAATAAAAAAAGATGTTAAAGACTATTATGTAGTACATGCTGAAAGAAATGCAATATTAAATTATAGGGGTAGCCTAGATGATTTAAAAGGCAGTACTCTTTATGTAACTTGGTTTCCTTGTACAGAATGCACAAAAGAAATAATTCAAGTAGGTATTAAAAAAGTTGTTTATTTAAGAATGTATTCAAAAAAAGAATTAGTAGATATAAGCAAAATAATGCTTAATCATGCTGGTGTAGAAGTAGTTTGTTATGGTATAGATGATATTACAAAAGAAGAAGTAGAAAGTGTAACAGATGATGTATTATCACTTGCTAAAAAACTAGAAAGAAAAAATTAAAAGGAGGCGAATAGCTTATGATGAGTGTTAAAGAATATGCTTTAGATATAAATGTTACAGTTGAAGCAGTAATTAAAAAAGCACAAGAATTAGGTTATGATATTAAAAATGCAGATGATATGTTAGATGAGGACCAAATAATTGATTTGGACAATACTTTAACTATGAATGTGAATGAGGAAGAAGAACCGGAATATATAGATGAAATAACTGAAGAAAAGGATTATGATTTAGATGCAGAACTTGAAGATAAGGCTGAAGAACTTGCAAGTGCATCTCATATTAGATTTGATGATACTGTAAAAAAGCAAAAATTAAAGAAAAAGTCTGAAGTTCAAAAAGAAGATATGCATGCAAAAAGAAAGCAAATGTATAAGAATAAAGAAAAACTTATGCAAAATGAAGCATCTCATGATGATAATATTATAGTTTATAAAGAAGGAATGACAGTTAGCGAACTTGCTAAAGAATTAAATGTTAATCCAACTGAAGTAATAAAAAAACTAATGAATTTAGGTATAATGGCTAGTTTAAATAATTCACTTAGTTATGATGATGTTGAGATGATTGTAATTGATTATGATAAGACATTAAAGAGCTTCGAATCACAAGATAAGACTAATTTTGAAAAATTTGAAGTTAATGATGATCCAGCATCTTTAGTAGATAGACCAGCAGTTGTAACTATAATGGGACATGTTGATCATGGTAAAACAAGTTTACTTGACTACATTAGAAATAGTCATATTACAACTGGTGAATTTGGTGGAATTACACAACATATTGGTGCATATCAAATAGAAAAAAATGGTAAAAAGATAACATTTATAGATACTCCAGGACACGAAGCATTTACTGAAATGCGTGCAAGAGGTGCTGCTGTAACAGATATAGTTATTATAATTGTCGCAGCAGACGATGGTGTAATGCCTCAAACGGAAGAAGCAATAGATCATGCTAAAGCTGCAGGTGTACCAATAATAGTTGCTATAAATAAAATGGATAAACCAGGTGCAAATCCAGAAAAAATTATGACTGAAATGGCAGCTCGTGGTCTTACTCCAGAAGAATGGGGTGGAGATGTAATATATCAAAAAATATCTGCATTAACAGGTGAAGGTGTTAGTGATTTATTAGACAGTATTCAACTTGTTTCAGAAATGAGTGAATTAAAAGCAAATCCAAATAGATATGCCCTAGGTACAGTAATTGAATCAAAACTTGATAAAAATGTTGGTTCAACAGTAACATTACTTGTTCAAAATGGAACACTTAGATTAGGTGACCCAATTGTTGTTGGAACAACTTATGGAAAAGTTAGAACTTTAAAAGATGACTTAGGAAGAGAAGTGGTTGAAGCACTTCCATCTACACCAGTTGAAATAACAGGTTTAAGTGAAGTTCCATCATCTGGAGACAGATTTATGGCTTTTGAAACAGAAAAAGAAGCTAAAACTATTGCGGAAAATAGAAAAGAACAAGCAAAACTTAAAAATAGTAAAAATAATAAAGCAATTTCCCTAGATGATTTATTTGATAAAATTAAATCAGGTGTAAAAGAAATAAATGTAATACTTAAAACTGATGTTAAAGGAACAGAAGAAGCAGTTAAAAATTCTTTATCTAAGATAGAAGTTGAAGGTGTTAGAGTTAATGTAATTAGAAGTGGTGTTGGAACAATTACTGAAAGTGATATAGTACTTGCAAATGCATCTGATGCTATTATAATTGGGTTTAATGTAAGACCAAATGCAAAAACTTTAGAAGTTGCAAAAGAATATAATGTAGATATAAGACTTCATAATATTATCTATAAATTAGTTGAAGAAATGGAAAGTGCAATGAAAGGTATGCTTGATCCAGAATATGAAGAAAAAGTAATTGGTTCAGCAGAAGTTAGAAAATTATTTAAATTCTCTAAAGTAGGTACTATCGCAGGATGTATGGTAACAGACGGAGTAGTAAGATCAAATGCTAAAGCAAGATTAATAAGAGATGGTGTTGTTGTTTATGATGGCGCAATTAATACAATTCAAAAAGAAAAAGATCAAGCTAAAGAAGTTAAAAAAGGATTTGAATGTGGTATTACTCTTGAAAATTATAATGATATAAAAGAAAAAGATGTAATTGAAGCATATGAAATGGTTGAAATAAAAAGGTAGCAAAGAAACTAGAATAAGAGGTGTTAAAATGAGTATTAAAACAGAAAGACTTGCAAATTTACTTATTAAAGAAATCAGTTCAATTTTAATGACTGAAATAAAAGATGAAGATATTAAATTTGTAACAATAACACATTTAGATTTATCTAGCGATTTATCTTATGCAAAAGTTTATTGTACAGTTTTAAATGATGAGAACAGAGATAAATGCATTCATGATTTAAATGGAGCAAAAGGATTTATTAGAAGTGAACTTATGAAAAGAAAATTAGAAATGAGAAAAATACCAGAACTTCATTTTGTATTTGATGAATCAATAGATTATGGAAATAAAATAGAAAAGATAATAAAAGAAATACATGAAAATGATTAGTATTGACTAAATGCTATCTTTATAATAAAATATAATTGTAATTTGATTGTGATTAATATATAAGTAGTTATTATTTATGAAAAAAGAGACTTAGTGGTTTGCTGAAAACTAAGCATAATAATAATGAAATTACAATATTATGAATTAAAGCGTAAATTCATGCGTTAAATGAAAAAAAGAGCATAGAAAAGTCTATGAAGTAAGGTGGTACCGCGAAAAATTCGTCCTTACATCATAGGCTTTTTTTCAGTATTAGGAGGAAAAATTATGAATTTTTATGATGAATTAAAATGGAGAGGTCTTATAAAAGATGAGGCTGGAGATGATTTAGAAAAAATAATCAATGAAAAAAAGGCATGTTTCTATTGGGGGACAGATCCTACTGCTGATAGCCTTCATATTGGACATTATTCTAGTTTAGTAACTGCTAAGAGACTTGCAAAAGCAGGATTTCATCCAATATTATTGGTCGGAGGAGCGACTGGTATGATAGGTGATCCAAGACCGACATCAGAAAGAGAAATTATCTCAAAAGAAACAGTTTTAAATAATGTAGAATCTATAAAAAAACAAGTTGAAAAGATATTTGATGGTAATGTTGAAGTAGTTAATAATTATGATTGGTACAAAGATGTTAATATTCTTGATTTTTTAAGAGATACAGGAAAATATATTAATGTTAATTATATGCTTAATAAAGATATTATTAGTAGAAGACTTGAAACGGGTATAACTTTTGCAGAGTTTACTTATACATTATTACAAGGTAATGATTTTGTACATTTATATGAAGAAAAAAATTGTATAATGCAAGCTGCAGGTTCTGATCAATGGGGTAATATTACAACTGGAATTGAATTAATAAACAAAAAATTAGGTAAAAAAGCATACGCATTTACAATGCCTTTAATATTAGATTCAAATGGTAAGAAATTTGGAAAATCAGAAGGAAATGCATTATGGCTTGATATAAATAAAACATCAAGCTATGAAATATATCAATATTTAATAAATAGTAGTGATGAAAAAGTAGAAGAATATTTGAAAGTATTTACATTCTTAAGTAAAGAAGAAATTGAAAAAGTTATGAGCGAACACAATGAATGTCCAGAAAAAAGAATTGCCCAAAAAACACTTGCAAAAGAAATTATAACTGATTTACATGGTACAGAAGAATATAATAAAGCATTAAAAATAACAGAAGCATTGTTTAGTGGCGATATTGCATCACTTTCTGAAAGTGAATTAAAAGATGCATTATCAGGAGTCCAAACAGAAACAATAACAGAAGAAATGAATATTGTTGATATGCTTGTAAACACTAAGATTTTATCAAGTAAAAGAGAAGCAAGAGAATTTATTAATAATGGTTCAATAAGCATAAATGGAGAAAAAATAAATACTACTGATATGCTTGTAAATAAAGAGAAAGCGTTATATAATAAATATATAGTAGTAAGAAGGGGAAAGAAAAAATACTACTTAGTTATATTTAATTAGGAGGTAAAAATGGCAAAATTATTTTCAAAAGAAAAAGATATAGTTTTAAAAGTAATTAACTCAATACTTGTGATATGGCTTATTGCGGCCGTTGTAATTACATTTGGAGTGGGAATTAAAATAATAAATAAAAATGAAATGTTATCATATACTGATTATTCAAAGCAAATATGTGATTTAGATAAGATTCCTGCAGAAGAAATAGATCAAGATACAATAAAGGATAATTGTTACGCAAGTTATATTTCAGAAAAGAAAGATAATGAATCATATAATAATGCAAATGTTAATAATATATTAATATCCTTATCAAACGTTGTTATAGTTACACTATTCTTGAGTTTATTAAATAAAAAATATAAATAGTCAATAGACTATTTTTTAAATTTAAAAATTTTTATAACATATATGTATAAAAGAATAAAATAAAAAAACCTAGATATTTCTAGGTTTTTATTATCTACTATAGAATTCAACGATTAATGCTTCATTTATATCTGAGCTAAGTTCGCTTCTTTCTGGTAATCTAACATATGTACCTTCAAGTTTATTCTTATCGAAAGTAACAAATTCAACAGTATTGTTGATAGCTTCTAAAGCTTCTTTAATAGCTTTATGATCTTTTGATGATTCTTTAACACTAATTACATCACCAGGTTTAACCATATATGAAGGAATATCAACTTTTTTACCATTTACTAAGATATGTCCATGGTTAACAATTTGTCTTGCACCTCTTCTTGTTCTAGAAAGTCCCATTCTATAAACTATGTTATCTAATCTACTTTCAAGAAGTCTTAAGAAGTTTTCACCATGAATACCTTGCATTTTACCAGCTTTATTAAATAATAGTCTGAATTGTTTTTCATTTAAACCATAAGTAAATTTAACTTTTTGTTTTTCGTTTAATTGGATAGAGTAGTTAGAAGCTTTTGCTTTTCTATCTTGTCCGTGTTGACCAGGTTTATATGGTCTTTTAGCTAAATCTTTACCATTTTCAAGTGTTGAGAAACCAACTCTACGACTTTTCTTATTAGCAGGTCCTGTGTATCTTGACATTTTCCTTTTCCTCCTTTACTAGATTTCAAACTTTAAGTATTATACTTGCCAATATATAGGGTGTTATATTTTAATATGTTCCATCGTGCGTAGCTTTTAAAAGGGCACGGTACTAATAATACTGTTACGTATATAACGCATTACATATTTCAAGTAACTGCTACAAAATGTTTGCACACATATTATAACATAAAATAATAAATAGTCAAACATAATATTAATAAATTAACAGCAAAAATAGTAGAAAAATACAATATTTTGTGATAAAATGTAAATAATAGAGGTGAATTATGAATAATGTTCTTTTTATATTTACAATTTACATAGTAACTATCATTATTTTAATAGTAATTTTTGCACTTAGAAATTCTAAGCAAAATAAAAAATTAAAAGAATCTATTAGTGAACTTGAAAAAGAAAAAAATTTGATAATTAATGCACCTATTTTAAATGAGTTATCAAAGGTTGAAGCATTAGTTAAAGATGATAAGTTAAAATATAAATATGATAATTGGCAACATAAATTTGATGATATAAGAAATATTTATATTCCTAAGGTAACAGATATGCTTCTTGATGCTGATGATTTAGTTGCAAGAAAAAAGTATAAAGAACTTAAAACCTTACTCGCTGATATAGAATTAAAAATTTATAGACTTAGAGAAAAGACAAATACATTATTATCAGAAATAAAAGAAATAACATTAAGTGAAGAAAAAAATAGAAATCAAATTGTAAAACTAAAAAACAAATATAGAGGAATAAAACAAGATTACGAAAAAAATAAGGCTGATTATAAACCAGTAAATAATCAAATAGAACTTCAATTTGAAAACATTGAAAAAAGATTTCAAGAGTTTGAAATTGTAATGGAAAAGAAAGATTATGACGAGATAAATTATTTAGTAAAAGGTATTACTGAAATGATTGATCATATTGAATATGTCGTAAAAGAAGTTCCAGCAATTTTAATTATGTGTAATGAATTAATACCAGGAAAGATTGAGGATATTTCAAGTTTATATATAAAAATGACAAGAGAATTGTATCAACTTGATTATTTAAATGTTGAATATAATATTAAAGAAACTGAAAAAAAAGTAAAAGATGTTTTAGATAGAGTTAAAGTTTTAAATTTAGAAGATGTTGTATTTGAACTTAAAACAATAGTTAATTATTATGATTCTTTATATAGTGATTTTGAATATGAAAAAATATGCAAAAAAACATTTGAATCTAATGTAAAATCATTTAAAACAAAGTTAATAAGAACAAATAAAATTATAAGCAATTTAATGGGTCAAATAGATTCTTTATCAGAAACATATGATTTAAAAGAAGAAGATGTAAAGAGATTAAATATAATCAATGATGAGACTAGAAAAATTAAAGATAGCTATAATAATTTAATGGATTGTAGTAAAAATCATACATTTCCATATTCTAAACTTGTAAAAGAACTTGACGTGTTAATGATTAAAGTATCAAAACTTGAAGAATCTCTTAATTATGATTTAAAAACTATAGGTAGTATGAAAGATGATGAGATAAGAGCAAGAGAACAACTTGATAATATTAAAAATTTGCTTAAAAAAGCAAAGAATAGAATTAGACTTTATAATATTCCAGTTATTCCAGATAATTACTTTGTAGAACTTCAAGATGCATCTGATGCAATTAAAGAAATACAAAAAGAGTTAAACAAAAAACCTATAAATATAGAAACACTTAATATAAGAGTTGATACAGCAAGAGATCTTGTTTTCAAAGTATTTAATACAACAAATAGTTTACTTAAAACAATAGTGATGTTCGAAGAAACTTTTGTTTACGGAAATAGATACAGAAGTTATAAAGAAAAAGTTAATGAAGGTTTAAATTTTGCTGAAAAATTATTCTTTAAAGGTGAATATAAAAAGGCTTTAGAAGTAACTATGAATGCAATAGATTATGTTGAACCAGGAATACACAATAAAATAATGAAAGCATATAACGAAAATTAGGAGGAAAAGATGGATAGAGTACAGGAAGAACTAGAAAATAAAAGATTAAATGCTAAAAATAAAGTTTATGATGTAGATAAAATTAATGAAGAATCACTTAGTAAGAAATATGATTTTGAAGATGAATATCTATCAGATAACGCTAAAAAAGAAAAAAAACAAGAAATATTAAAAAAACAAAATAAGAGAACTACTAAAAAAAGAAAATTTATACCATTTATAATTGGTAGTTTAGCAGTTGCACTTGTTGGTACAGGAGCATATAATTTAGGTAAACAAAAGGGAACAAAAGAACAAGAAGAAAAGATATTTGAAACAATTGCTAGAACTTGTAATATTTCAAATGCACAACCTCAAATATTAAATGCGTGGGCAAATGATTCTATTGGAAAATTAGAAAAATATGTTGAAAATACTGGTATAAGAAATGGTAATGAAGTTTTAGAAAATATAAAAAGTGAATATCTTTCTAAAGTTGTTTTGGATTATGAAAATTTCATTGATTCAAATGGTAATATCGATGAATATAATAAGCTTATTGATGATTCTAAAAAACTAGAAAATAGACTTAATGATACTGGATATAATATAGATTTTTCATTTAGTAATTCTGATTATGCGTATATGGTATTGGTTGATCCAAATAATCATATTGTAAATAATTTAACTACAGATCAAAATTTATCAATGTATGTTGCTGATGAATTTTATAATGGTGAATCATTTAGTGCTGATTCAATACTTTCTAATGATGGTATAGTTTATTCACCATATGAAAAAGAAGAAAATGTAAAAACATTAAATTAGAAAATGAGTAATCATTTCTTTTTTTATTTCATAAAATTTATTAGGTGATTAATATGCTAAAGAAAATATTAAAGGTAACTGCAGTCTTATTATTAGTAGGATTTAGTTTCTTTTATACTGAAAAAGTAACAATTATCGCTAGGAATTCCGATCCTATAATGAGAGCCATTAAAGAAGAAGAAAAAGATAAAAAAATATCAAATGTAAATCCAATCGTAAATAAAGATGAATACAAAACTGGTATAAATGGCTGCGAGATAGATGTAGATGAAAGTTATAGCAAAATGAGAAGTGTTGGTGAGTTTAAAGAAGAATTAATTGTTATGAAAGAGGTTTCTAATAATAAAGATTTAACAAATAAATATGTAATTGGTGGAAATAACAAAGATAAAAAAGTTTCATTAATATTTTTTGTTAACAAAGATATAAATAATGATTTAACTAATTATATAAATGAAAAAGATATAAAAGTAAATTATTTTATAGATGGTAAATATTTAGAAGAAAATCTAATTACAGTAAAATTTTTATCAGAAAATAATAATATATATTATTTAGGAATGGACGATAAATATAGTGATGAATATATGCTTTATCATAATAATTTAATAGGCATGAATGGTACTAATGAATCAAAATACTGTTTTACAAATGATAAAAATGATGAAACTTTAAAAATATGTAATGATTATAATATGATTACAATTAAATCAGATGTTATTAAGGATAATGTTTATAAAACTATTAAAGATAAACTAAATAATGGTGTAATATTTGCAGTTGATTCAGATAATATAGATGAAATTAAAGTATCAATTAATTATATACTATCAAAAGGATATAATATTGTATCATTAGAAGATTTATTATCAGAAAAAAATGGTTGTAATATGTAGAATCTTTTTAGATTCTTTTTTTTGTGGTATACTTTTCTTGGTGATTACTTATGAAAAAAACAGAATTATTGTCTCCTGCAGGTAACTTAGAAACATTAAAAGTAGCAGTTCAAAATGGTGCGGATGCTATTTATATGGCAGGTAAAAAATTTGGTGCAAGAGCATTTTCAGAAAATTTTAATGATGATGAAATAATAGAGGCAATTAATTATTGCCATTTATATGGTGTTAAAATTTATATAACTATTAATACAATTGTTTATGATTATGAAGTAGAAGACTTTATTAACTATGTAGATTTTATATATAAAAATGGAGTAGATGCTGTTATAATTCAAGACTTAGGTATGGCAGATTTAATACATAAAACATTTCCAAATTTAGAAATGCATGCTTCAACACAGATGAATGTTCATAATATTAATGGGCTTAAATTCCTAAAAGAACTTGGATTTAAAAGGGTAGTACTTGCTAGAGAAGTCCCTATAGAAACTATTAAAAAAATGAAAGAAGAAGTTGATATAGAACTTGAAGTATTTGTCCATGGTGCTTTATGTATATCTTGTTCTGGAGAATGTTACTTTAGTTATTTTGAATGTAATAGAAGTGGTAATAGAGGTAAATGTGCACAGGTTTGCAGACAGCCATATACATTATTAAATGGTGATAAAAAGGTAGAATTAGAAGATAAATATTTACTTAGTCCAAAAGATTTATGTACTATAAATAATTTAGATGATTTAATTAAAATAGGTGTAGATAGTTTCAAAATAGAAGGAAGAATGAAAAGTAAAGAATATGTTGGGCTAGTTACTAGATGTTATAGAAATAAAATAGATTATGATAAAGTAAGTGATAAAGATATTACTAATATGAAAAAGGTATTTAATAGAGGATTTACTTTAGGTAATCTATATAGTAAAAGAGCAAAAGAATTTATTAATGGATTTAGACCTAATCATTTAGGTGTATTGATTGGTGAAGTAATTGATTATAAAAAAGGAAAAGTAAAAATAAAACTATCTGATTATATAAATCAAGGTGATGCAGTTAGATTTATTCAAAATAATGAAATAGGATTTTATTTAAATAGAATATATAAAAATGACTTACTTGTTAATGGTGCTAAAAAAGGTGAAATTGTAGAATTTGATTCAAAAGAAGAAATAAAAAAAGAAACTAAGGTTTATAAAACAATAGATATAAAATTAAATAATTATATAAATGAAACAAGTATTAATTTAAGAAAAGTATTAATAGATGGAGAATTTAAAGTACAAAATAATAAAATTATATTTACTGTTACAGATAAAGAAAATACAGAAAAAATTATTCTTAATGATTCTGTTTTTAAAGCAAAAAACAAACCTACTTTAGAAAGTGATATAAAAGAAAAATTAAACAAACTTGGTAATGATATTTATGTATTTGATAATTTAAAAATAGATATTCCTTCTGATATATTTATACCAATGACTACTATTAATAATCTTAGAAGAGATATTTTAAAAAAAATAACAGATGATAGAATTAGAGTAAAAAATAATTATCAAAAGAATAATGTAATATTAAATAAATCAGGAATAAAAATTACAAATGATATATTTTTTGAAGTACAAAATAAAGAACAACTAGAATATATTTTAGAAAATACAGATTATAAGTGTTATGTAAATAATGTAGTACTATACTCACAATATAAAAATAATGATAGAGTAATATTTAAAATGCCTAGAATTAATAATTCAAATATTAAAAATGAAAATACTTTAATTTCAGAAATAGGTGAAATCACAAAAAATACTATTACTGATACATATTTTAATGTTGTTAATTCATATTATGTAAATTTTCTTTATAATAAAGGTGTAAAAAAGGTAACACTTTCATATGAACTTACAATAGAAAATATTGAAAATCTTATCAAAAATTATAAGAATAAATATGATGAAGAACCTAATTTAGAAGCTGTTATTTATGGAAAACCAGAACTTATGATAAGTAAGTATTGTCTTTTAAATACATATGTAAATAAAGAAAAAATATGTAATGAGTGCGCTAAAGATTATTATCTAGTAGATAAATATAATAAAAAATTTCCTATTAGAAGTGAAAATTGTTATATGAAAATACTTAATTATAAAGATATTAATTATTTAGATAAAATAGATAAGTTACAAAGTATTGGAGTTACTAATTATAAGATAATACTTGATAGAGAAAACATAGAAGAAATAAAATTAATTATAAGTGCTTTAAAAATAAAAGAAAATATATTATAATCATAATAGAGGTAGATAATATGAAAATGAAAGAAAAGGGTTTTACAATAGTAGAATTATTAACAGTTTTTGCAATACTTTCAATAATTCTTGGAATGGTAGTAGTAAATGTTAATAATTATTCAAGTAAACAAAGAGAAAAAGATTATGAAAATTTAGTTAAAATAATAGAAGAAAATGCAAAAGTACTTGTTAATAAAAATGAAGATTTATTTGTTGGTGTAACAAATAACGCCTCAAGTAAAGTTATTGATGTAAATGGTAATACATTAAATGGTTGTAAATTTTCTTATGATTTATTAGTAGATAATAAATTGATGGATGAAGATACAGTAAATCCAGTGGACAATAAAGCATTTTATAATAATAATTATTCAATAATCACAACATTATCTGATAAAGGAACATATAATTATGAACTAAAACAAAATGCAAATAATAGTTATACTAAATGTATAAATTAAAAATATATTTTTAATTTATAAAATATGTTATTTTATTTAAGCGTTTAAGTTATCTTTTCATATATTAAAATGAAGAGGTAACTTTTTATGTCTTGTCAAAATTTTGAAGAAATAAAGAAAAATTTAGAATTAAGTAAAAATTTGAGAAAACTTGGAATTTGTTTAGTAGTTATTGGACCTACTGGACCAACGGGTATGACAGGTACTCAGGTAGAAATTGTGCCTATAGGACCAACAGGTGCTCAAGGTATTCAAGGTGAAACAGGACCAACAGGTCCTAGTGGAACAGTGCCACTTTCATCAAATGAGGGAATAGTTCATGCAAGTTTTCTTGAAAATGAAGATACTGGTGTTATGCGTTTTGATAATACCTGGTTTGTACCTAATCCATCAGAATATTTTAAATTATTAGATAATTCACATATAGAAGTTGAACCAGGTATTTACAAAATATCATTTTCTTGCTATATAACAGGTGTTGATGCTGATCATGGTATAGAAGTTTATTTGATGGATGATACAGGAGCTGCTATTCAAGAGTAATACTATTCAGATTTGAAAAAATAGCTGTATTAAGTGTATCAGTGGTATTAATCGGTGATAAAGGTACATCTAATGTAAAAGTCTCAGATACAAATTTAGTTTTAGAAAAAATACATGAATAAAAAATTAAAGACAAATGCTTTTAAAATTTGTCTTTTTTTGTTATAATATTAATGCTTATTTCTTTAGTAAAAAAATGAAAGGAGAAAATAATGAGTAAAATTAAAATTTTTAGTTTAGGCGGACTTAATGAAAGCGGAAAAAATATGTATGTTGTTGATGTTGATAATGACTTATTTATTTTTGATGCAGGACTTAAGTATGCTGATGATAAAATGCTTGGTGTTGATTATATAATACCTGATTTAAAGTTTTTGAAAGATAATTTAAAAAGAATAAAAGGTATATTTATAACACATGCACATGAAAAATATATGGGTGCAGTAAGTGATATTGTTAAAAATATTCCTAGTATAAAAGTTTATGCAACTAAATTTACTGTGGATATTCTAAAAAAAGAGTTTGAAGATAACAATATTAAATATAATAATTTACATTTAATAAGCGCTCATAAAAATATTAAATTTGGTAAAAATAGTATTTTTCCGGTTAGTTTAACACATTCAGTACCAGATACTGTTGGATATGTTTTAAATACATCTGATGGCGCTATTTGTTATACTGGTAATTTTGTATTTGATTCTAGTATGACTGGTTCATATAAAACAGATATTGGTAAACTTGCTTATATTGGTAAACAAGGAGTATTATGTCTTTTAAGTGAATCAGAATATGCTGATAGGCCAGGATATACAACACCAAATAATAGAATTGCAAATGATGTAAGAGATGCACTTTTACATAACGAAGGTAGAATAATATTTACTGTATTTACAAATCATATATCAAGACTTCAAGAATTATTTAATGAAGTAGCTAAAACTCATAGAAAAGTAGTAGTTATGGGAAAAAGAATGCAAACATTAATTAATTATGTAATTGATGAAGGATATGTAAATTTTGATAAAGAACAAATTGGTAATTTAAATAATCTAAATGATAGAGATGCAATTATATTAATATCTAATGAAAACGAAAAACCATATGTAAATTTAGATAGAATTGTAAACGGATATGATAAATATGTTAAAATAAATCCTAGTGATACAATCTTTTTCTTAGAGCCTGTTCAAGTAGGTATGGAGAAAAAGGCTGCTAAAATAACAGATGAAATAAGCAAATTAGGAGCAAATGTTATAACATTATCAAGTAAGAATCATTTATTAAATCATGCATCACAAGAAGATTTAATGTTAATGCTTAACTTAATGAATCCAAAATATTATTTTCCAGTAATTGGTGAATATCGCCATCAAGTAGAAAATGCTAATATAGCATCTAGTATAGGTATGGATAAAAATAATATAATACTTAAACTTAATGGTGAGGTTGCTACATTTGTAGATGGAAAATTAACAGAAGATAAAGAAATCGTTAAGATTGATGAATTATTAATAGATGGTAACTCAACTCAAGATATTGGTGAACTTGTACTTAAAGATAGAGAACTTTTAAGTGATAATGGGATAGTTATAATATGTGCTACATTAAATAGAAAGACTAAAGAAATAGAAGCTGGACCAGAAATATTAACAAGAGGATTTATTTATGTAAAAGAAAATAATGAAATAATTGAAAAAATGAAAGAAATTTCTCTTGAAGTTATTAATTCAAATATTAGTGATAACTATGTTGAATTTAATAAAATCAAAAATGGTATTCGTGAAGAATTAGGTAAATATTTATTTAGTGAAACAGAATGTAAACCAATGATAATTACAGTAATAACAGAGATATAGAAAAGTAATAAATGCTTTTCTATTTTTCTTTTCTATGATATAATTTTATTAGAGAGTAGGCGTGTAACATGGCAAAAAAGAAACAAAAGAAAAAAGAAAATAATTCTGGCTTTAAATATCCAATAGAGATAAAGGGTATTGTTTTTATCGTTATTGCAATTATTGGCTTTTTAGGATTTAAAGCAAATATTCTTGGAACGATTATCAAAGGATTTGCAATGTTTTTAATGGGATCATTTGATTTTATAGTATTATTAATAATGCTTATTTCAGGTTTTTATATGCTTGTTAAAAGAGAAAATCCTAAATATTTTTCATCTAGAATGATAGGAATATATATTTTTTTAGTGGGTTTATTATCACTTGCTCATTTAAACTATTTAGATGTAAATAGTACTTTCTTTGATACAATGAAAAATACAATAGATGAAGTAATAAAATGTATTAATACTAAGGTAAGTTTTGCTGGTGGTGGAGTAATAGGTGCATTCTTTATATCAATATTTTATTACTTACTTGGTAAGATGGGAAGTATAATAGTTATTAGTGTACTTATGTTAATTGGTGTTATTTTAGTATCAGATTTATCTATTAGTGATGCAATTAGTAAAATAAGAGAAAAATTAAAGAGAAAGAAAGAAACATCTAATGAAGAAGATGATGAATATGAAAATGAAGAAGATGAAGAAGACTATGATGAAGAAACTGGTGAAGTAATAGATAAAAAAGCAAAAAGAAAAGCAGAAAAAGAAAAAATTAAACTAGCTAAAGCAAAAAAACTTTCTTATATAGAAGAAGATGATGAAGAAGAGGAAGAAGTCATTCCTAAAAAACAAGAAGAAAAAAAGGAAGAAACTCCTGCTTCTAATAAGTATTTAAATTATGTACTTCCAGATCTTAGTATACTAGATGCTGGTGATAATAATTCTAAGAAAAAAGGTCAAGCAAAAAATGAAGCTATGATTTTAGATAATGCTAAAAGACTAGATGGTGTACTTAGAGACTTTGGTATAACAGCAAAAGTAAAAACTGCCCACGTTGGACCATCAATCACACAGTATGAATTAGAAGTTAAATCAGGAACAAAAATTAGTAAAATTAAAGCATTAAGTAGTGAAATTGCTCTTGCACTAGCAGCAACAGATGTAAGAATACAAGCACCTATTCCAGGCAAAAGTACTGTTGGTGTTGAATTACCTAATAAAATATCTACAGGTGTATCATTCTATGAAATGATGCAAGAACTTTTAAAAGAAAATTCTGATAATAAACTTCGTGTTGCACTTGGTAAAGATATAATGGGACAACCTATATTTATGGATATTAATAAAACACCACACCTTTTAATCGCAGGATCAACTGGTTCAGGTAAATCAGTATGTGTTAACTGTATTATAAGTTCAATACTTATGAGAGCAAAGCCAGATGAAGTTAAATTAATAATGGTTGACCCTAAAAAGGTTGAACTTACTATGTATAACTGTATTCCGCATTTATTAATGCCAGTTATAACAGATCCTAAGAAAGCATCAGCAGCACTTCAAAAAGTTGTTGATGAAATGGAAAAAAGATATGAATTATTTAGTGATTCAAAAACTAAAAATATAGAAGGTTATAATGCTAAATTAAGAGCACAAAATGAATTATTACCAGTAGAATCGCAAAAACCATTATTACCTTATATTGTAGTATTAATTGATGAACTTGCTGATTTAATGTTAGTTGCATCAAAAGAAGTAGAACAATCAATAATGAGAATTACACAAATGGCTAGAGCTGCAGGTATACATTTAATAGTAGCAACTCAAAGACCGTCAACAGATGTAATTACAGGTGTTGTAAAAGCAAATATACCATCTCGTATATCATTTGCGGTATCATCTCAAATAGATTCAAGAACAATACTAGATCATCCTGGTGCTGAAAAATTACTAGGTAAAGGTGATATGCTTTATGCACCAATGGGAGCAACTTCTCCAACAAGAATACAAGGTGCATTTATTTCAGAAGAAGATGTTGAAAAGATTGCAAATAAAACAATTGAACAACAAAAAGCAGTATATGATGAAAATTTTATGAAACTTGATGAAGTTGGAAGTAAAACAAGTATTGATAAAGATGATGTTGATAATGATGACCCATTATATAATGATATAGTTGAGTTTGTTATATCAACTAGAAAGGCAAGTGCATCATTACTTCAAAGAAGATTTAAACTTGGGTATAACAGAGCAGCAAGAATAATTGATTTACTTGAAGAAAGAGGTATTATTGGACCTGCTAATGGATCAAAACCAAGAGAAGTATTAGTAGATAATGACGAAGAAGATGAAGAATGATTCATCTTTTTTTGTTTATAGGAATATTTTGATAATTTACCTTTTTTCTTTTACCAACAGGAATAAAAATCTCTTGACAAAACACTTCTGGGGGGGGGTATACTTAATATAGTAAGTAGAAAGTAGAGGGAGTAATAAATGAATAAAAATAAGGGATTTACATTAATAGAGTTATTAGCTGTAATAGTCTTGCTTGCAATTCTTATGGTAATAGCAGTACCAAAAATATTAAATGTAATAGAAAATTCTAGGAAAAGTGCAACAGAAAGCAGTATTAAACTAGTAAAAGATGCGATAAAAACGCAAGTAACATCTGGAAGTATAATGGGAACAAATTTTACAAGTGATGAAAGTGGATGTTATACATTTAACTTTGATGATCAAACAAGTGGCAACGCAAAGGAGTTACAATTAAAAAATAAAGAAAATATAACAGGAACAATAAAATATTGTAATGGAAATTTTACGAATAATACACTTTCCTTTGATGGACAAGATATGAGTAGTATAGTATGTAAAAGAGCAACCACATTACATACAGAAAATTGTACACAAACAGATAATACATATTATTGTTCAGGAGCAGGTTTCGCAGGAAAAACTATAACATATGGAACAGTACCAGGTAAAGAATTAAAATCAGGAGATGCATTTGATTGTGATGTAAATGGCGATGGAACATATGATGAAAATACAGAAAGATTTTATTATGTAACAGATATGAATGATAGTACAGCAGTATTAATATACTATAATAATGTATCAAAAGGAAAACCAAGTGATAGCACAACATATGCATATGATAAAAGTGGAAAAAATAATAATGGGCCTGTGACAGCAATAGAACAACTACCAAGTATAAGCAATTGGGAAAATATTAGTTTAATAAATAGTGAGAGATCATTAATGACTGAAACAGGAATGACTAGTACTGCAGCAGGTCCTTTACCAAATAATTTTAATTATGCAGAAAAGGCAGCAAGATTACTTACTGTTCAAGAATTAAATAAAGCATGTAATATAACTGTAGAAAATATGACAAGAGGAGAACTAGATAAATGCAATTTCTTACTTGAAAATACAAAATATTCAAAAGCTGATAAAGGAAATTGGGGATATTGGTTAGAAAATCCTCGTACTGAATATTCTGATCCAGTATGGGCTGTATATGGTTGTAGTCGCAATGTTAATAATTTTTCAGTTGATAATTATAATGATATTGGAGTTCGTCCAGTTATTGAAGTTCTAAAATCTAACATAAAATATTAAATTTTAAAAAATAGTTAAAATTCGAAAAATTATATAAAAATACAAAATTTTAAAAAAGGTATAATATAATTTTTTGTTTTTTATTTACAATTTAATTTATTAATGTTAAAATGTATTTAGAATAAAAGGGAGAGAAGAAAAATGAATGATGTTTTTAATAATGTTATGACATTTATTAATAAAAATACATATTTATTAATAGGAATATGTGTATTTTTAATACTTGTTTTAATTGGTTATCTTATTGATAATAGCGTAAAATCAAAAAGAGTAAGAAAAGATATAAAAAATAAGGATCAGGTTCCTGAAAATATAAAAGAAGATATAATTAAAGAGGCAAATGAAAAGAAAGAAAAAGAATTAAATGTACAAATAGAAGAACCAAAGAAAGAAGATATAATTAACCAAAATAATCAAAATATGGAAGTTAATGAAGATGAGGCTCCACTTAATTTAGATGCATCTTTAAGTATAGATAAACCTTTAAATTTGGAAAAAGATCCTTCACTTGATGATGTTAATAGTCCACTTAATATTGATAATAATATAAATGAACCTTTAAGTTTAGATACAAATTCATTATTTGATGAAGAAAATAAACCAAGTGTAGCATTAGGTAATGATATTTTAGAAGATAATCTATCTTTGGATAATTCTGAAAAACCTATAGTAGAGTCTTCTATTAGTTCAGATCAAGATCCAGATGCTAATATAATGTTATCTAATAGTAAAGATGGGCTATATAGTAATGATAAAACGTTATTAGAAATATTATCAGAAGTTGATAGTTCTAAATTGAATAATAGTGTTGATAATAAAACAATATTTGATAATAAACCTAGTATTGAAATAAATACTAATGTTGAAAAAGAAAAAGTTGAAATTGAACCAAAAAATTCCACTGACTCTAGTGATAACGAACTAGATAACATAATGAAAAAGTTATCTTCAATGAATAACTCTGATGATGAAGATAATTATACGAATATATTTTAAAAAGGGTAAAACCTTTTTATTTTGTACGAATGTATTTAATGTGATATAATTTTGTTGTATAGAAAAAATTATAAATTGGAGCGAATTATGAAAAAAATAAAAGTATTTATGTTTCTCTTCTCAATTTTATTACTTTCTGGTTGTTCAGTAGAATATGATCTTACATTAAATGATGATTTAACTGTTAATGAAAAAGTAGTTGCAACAGAAAAAACTAAAAGAATGGAGTCATATACAAGGCAGAAGGACAAACAAGCTGTAAATTACTTGTTTGATATGTATAAAAGACCAAATGAGGATATTTCTATAACATCAAGAGAAAATAATAGTGATACTATTGCGGTTGCTTTAACACAACATGATTCTATTGAAGATTATGCATCTAAATTTAAAAGTGATATCTTTGATGAAATTAAAATTACTAAAGACAATGATGTTATTACATTTAAAGCGGTTCAAAGTAATTTATTATCATCAGATGGTACATCAAACCTTTTATATGATGATGTTAAAGTAAATATAACTATTCCGTTTGAGGTAGTAAAAAATAATGCAGATAGTGTTAGTAAAAATACTTATACATGGAATATAAATAAATCAAGTGAATATAAAACTATTGAATTTTCTTATAAAGAAAATATAAAGAAAGATAAAATTAATGTTAGTGTAAATAATAAAGTTTATAATATAAATTATGGAGTTGTTATAGCAGTCAGTATTGTTATAATAATTGGTGCGATTGTATTATTTGTATACATAAAAAACAAGAAAAATAATGTGGTTTAGGAGGATTTATGAGTTTTGAGAATTTTTTGACAATATTTAAAAAGATAGTTGATATATGTTTAGTATGGATTGTATTTTACTATGTACTAAAAAATGTAAGAAAAAATGTAAAATTTTCACTTTTGTTTAAAGGGATACTTGCAATTATAATTATTAAAATAATAAGTGATTATTTTGGTCTTACAACAATAGGATTATTGTTTGAATATGTTATTTCATGGGGACCAATTGCAATTATAGTAATATTTCAACCTGAAATTAGAAGTGTTTTAGAGCAATTAGGTAGAACACATTTACTTGGTAGACATAAAACATTAACTGTTTCAGAAAGAGAAAAACTAGTTTCTGAAATAGGCTTATCCGTAGATTATTTAAGAAAAAATAGAATAGGTGCTTTAATAGTTATAGAAAGAGATACTTCGTTATCAGAATATATTGAAAGAAGCAAAAAAATATATGCGGAAATATCAAATGAATTATTAGATGCAATATTCTTCCCAGATAATCCACTTCATGATGGTGGTGTAATAATACAAGGTGATAAAATATCTTGTGCAGGAGCAGTATTCCCAACAACAGTTGATATGAAATTTAGTAAAAGACTAGGTACTCGTCATAGAGCTGCTATAGGTATATCAGAGGAATCTGATTGTCTTGCAATAATTGTTTCTGAAGAAACAGGTAGAGTATCACTTGCTGTAGGTGGTAAATTAAATTACAACTTATCAGTAGATGAATTAAAATTAATGATTTTAGATGAATTAATGCCAAAATCTGAAACATTTGTAGTAGAAAGTGATGAGGAGGATGACATAGATGAAATTAATTAAGAGATTTTTTAGATTTATAGATAAAAAAATAATAATTCCAATAACAAAGTTTTTTGTATCAATTGGAGAAAAATTAAAAGTAACAGATAAGCCTTTAGAAAAGGCCTTATCTAAAAAAAGTAGTATTATAATTTTATCATTAGTGCTTGCAATTATTGTTTTCTTTATAATTGATAGAGAAAATACAACATTACTTGAAACAAATGCAGAAGTATTATATGATATACCTCTTTCTGCAACTTATAATGATGAAGAATATGTAGTTGAAGGTCTTCCTGAAACCGTAGATATAACATTAATTGGTACAAAGGCAAATCTTTATTTAGCAAAACAACTTCCAACACAAGATGTTACTGTTGATTTGAGTGATTTAAAGCCTGGTGTTCATAAAGTAAACTTAAAATATAAACAATCAATAACCTCAGTTGAATATAAACTTGATCCATCAGTAGTAACTGTAGTTGTTAGTTCAAAAAAATCAGAAACAAGAAGTATTGAATCTGATATTGTTAATCTAAAAAAATTAGATTCTAAATTAGCAATTAATAGTACAAAATTAGATACCGATGAAGTAATAATAAAAGGAACAGAAGATAGTTTAGCAAAAGTATCAACAATTAAAGCATTAGTTAATGTAAGTAATATGGTTGATCCAAAAGCAGGAACTAACACTTTAAGAGATATTCCATTAATTGCGTATGATGAAAATGGAGAAAAAGTAGATGTAGAAATGGTTCCATCAAAAGTAACTGCAACTATTCAAATAGAATCACCAAGTAAATCAGTGCCACTTGAAGTAGAACCAGTTGGTAATGTAATTTTTGGTAAAGCAATCAAAAATATGACTACAAATGTTCAGAAAGTAACAATTTATGGTAGTTCAAAAGTATTAGATAATACAAATAGTATTAAAGTTAAAGTAGATGTAAATAATTTAAAATCTAATAAAGACTATACTGTTACAATAAAGAAACCAACAGGTATTAGAGAAATATCAGAAAAAGTTGTAACTGTAAAAATTGAATTAGATGATGAAGTTACAACAGAACTTTCTGGTGTAAAATTAGGCGTTGTAAACTTAGGATCTAATTATACTGCACAGGCAACAAGTGAAAATGCGACAGAAGTAACAGTTATATTAAAAGGTGTTGAATCAATTATCAAGAATATAACAACAACTGATGTTGAGGCATATGTTGATCTTGAAGGATTAGGTGCAGGAGATCATGAAGTAGAAATTAAAGTAAAAGGAAATGATCCAAAAGTTAATTATTCATCAAAAGTAACTAAAACAATAATAAGAATCGCTGAAAAATAGCGATTTTTTTCTTATATTTATTGACATTATAAACAAATTTTAGTAAAATTTTAATTGGTACATTTATAAAACCCCACATATAGATTGACTGTGGGAGGTTAATCTATGAGAGAAAGGGAAGAATTTATGAAAACATTTATGGCAAAACCAGCCGAAATTAAACGTGATTGGTATGTTATTGATGCAACTGGTATCAGTTTAGGTAGAGTTGCTACAAAAGCTGCTAATGTATTACGTGGAAAACACAAAGCAATATATACACCTAATGTTGATTGTGGAGATTATGTAATAGTAATCAATGCTGATAAGGTTAAACTTACAGGAAATAAACTTGAACAAAAAATGTATTATAATCACAGTGGATACACTGGTGGATTAAGAGAAAGAACAGCTAAAGTAATGCTTGAACAATATCCTGAAGAAATGATGGAAAGAGCTATTAAGGGAATGCTTCCTCATAATAGACTTGGTCGTAAAATGGGTAAAAAATTATTTGTTTATAGAGGAAACGAACATAAACATATTGCTCAACAACCAAAAGAAATGAAAGTAGACTAGGGAGGAAAATTATGGCAAATAAAATTTATTATGGTACAGGTCATCGTAAATCTTCAATAGCAAAGGTTAGAATGACTTCTGGTAAAGGAAATATCACTATTAATGGTAGAGATGTTAATGAATATTTACCATTTCCAACATTAGTTATGGATTTAAAACAACCACTTGAAGCAACTAATACATTAGATAAATTTGATATCGATGTAACAGTTTCTGGTGGAGGATTCTCAGGACAAACAGGAGCAATCCGTTTAGGAATTACAAGAGCATTATTAGAATATGATAAAAATACAGATCCATCAAGCGAAACTTCATTTAGAAGAATATTAAAAGCTAAAGGATTTATTACAAGAGATTCAAGAATTAAAGAACGTAAGAAACCAGGTCTTAAGAAAGCACGTAAGGCACCACAATTCAGTAAACGTTAATATTGCAAAGAAAAAAGAAAGCTCATGCTTTCTTTTTTTAGTTTATTAAATTGTTTTTTGTAATATACCCAATTACAATACCATTAGACACAAAATATAGTTTATCATTAAAGGATAGATTGTGTGAAAATAAGAAGTTTTTACATTCATCAATAATTTTCTTTTCTTTTTTTTGTTTAGTATTTATATCACTCGCAAATTCATAGTTATTGTTTAAGAACAAATAAATATAATTACTATTTAAAATTCTAAAACCATTAAACATATTATCACCATTAATATGCTTAACATTAATCATAAAAAATATACATTAAAATTCAAAATATTTATTTTTAGCTTTATCATTACATTCTTTTCCACTTGAAAATGATAAATTTAAGAAAACTTCATCTAAAATATTTATATTTTCGTTATTAAATAAAACCATATTAACTTTATTAATCATATTTAAAGCATTATTAATGGCATCATTATATAAATCTATAAATGATTCTGTGTGAGTTTCTTCATTATATCTTGGATGACACCACTTTTTATGATTTAAATTTAAATAATAATCATTATTATTAAGTTTATATGAATAAGATACAGGATAAAAATCTTTTATACTTCTTGGGTGTAATTTATCAAAAAGCTTATAAATAAATGCTTTTATACCAAAATGATCATATCTAAGTAGTCTATATGAATGTTTCATATTAAATAACCCTTGCTTAAAATAAAATGATAATTTATTAAATCCGTAAGTGTTACTAAATGAATAATCAATCATATTAGATAAATCCTTTGATATTTTATTATAGTTGAAACAAAATTTTTGAATTTTAAATTTTCTTGGATTAATATTTTCATTTTTATTAATCATATATGCATCAATATAACTTTCAATATCACTATGTTTTGAATTATATTTATATGTATCTTTTTTCTTTTTATCAAATATGCCACCTTTATATATAACATATGGATGTACCTTAGTATCAAGGGCATAATGCATAATATATCCATATAAAAATGATATAAGTTCATCATTATTTTCTAAGTGATTATTTTTAATATATGAAACCATATTAATAAATAAATTTTTAGTATTATGTTTATGTACATAGTTGCCTATTTTATTTACTTTCTTATGATTAAAAAGATTAGTTGAAAAAAATAAAATATCAGGTCCCTGTGCATATGTTTTTAAGTTTTCTTTATAGTTTTTAAATCTATTATGTAAATTTTCATCAAATTTATTATATACATCTATTGCAAAATAAGCATGTGTAATTGTTCCTGCCATTTAACTTCACCCTAATATGATTATAACATATTGCCTAGAAGATTAATAATTTTTTATTGTACTTATTGGTCAAAAATTAATTGTAAATATAAAGATTCTAAATAAATTATGAATTTTGTTCTCTAGATATTTAAAAATTTGTTATTTTCTGCTAAAATAGAATAAGTGATAAATAATTAAGGATGTGTTTTAGATGGGAAAGATTATATCATTAGTAAATCAAAAAGGTGGCGTAGGTAAAACAACTACAAGTATAAATTTAGCTGCATCTTTAGGAATATTAGGTAAAAAGACTTTATTAGTTGATTTAGATCCACAGGGTAATACAACAACTGGTGTGGGTGTTGAAAAAGGTGGGTTAAAGATAACTCTTTATGAAGCATTAATGAATGAAGTTGAACCTAGTAAATCTGTTAAGAAAACTAAATTTAAAAATCTAGATTTAATTCCATCTTCAATGAAACTTGCTGGTATAGAAATTGATTTTATAGATAAGCAACACGTTGATCCTAGTTTTCAAAAGGGATCACAATTAAAAAGAGTATTATATGAAATCAGAGATAATTATGATTATATATTAATTGATTGTCCACCATCACTTGGAATACTAACAATCAATGCTTTAACAGCATCAGATTCAGTATTAATTCCAGTGCAATGTGAGTATTTTGCACTAGAAGGAATAATGCAACTTTTAAATACAATAACACAGGCAAGAAAAAGTCTAAATCCAAATCTTGAAATAGAAGGTGTTGTTTTAACAATGCTTGATTCAAGAACAAACTTAGGACTTGAGGTTGTTGAAAATGTAAGAGGATTCTTTAGAGAAAGAGTTTATGACACAATAATACCAAGACTTATAAGATTAACAGAGGCACCAAGTCATGGTAAACCAATCGCAAATTATGATCCTACAAGTAGAGGAACAGAAGCATATATAAATTTGGCAAAGGAGGTTATTGCTAGAAATGAATGATAAGAGAAAAGCCTTAGGAAGAGGTTTAGAACAATTATTTAATGATGAAGGTTTAAACTTTGATACAATAGAAAATTCAATTATAGAAGAAGCAAAAACAAATGATCAAATAGTAGAAATTAATTTAAGTGAGTTAAGAGCTAACCCATATCAACCTAGAAAAAACTTTGATGAAGAAGCATTAAATGAACTAGCATCATCAATTAAAGAACATGGTGTATTTCAACCTATTATCGTAAAAAAGAGTATAAAAGGTTATGAAATAATAGCAGGTGAAAGAAGATTTAGAGCATCTAAATTAGCTGGAATGCAAACTATACCTGCGATAGTAAAAGATTTTTCAGATGAAGAAATGATGCAGATTGCATTACTTGAAAACTTACAAAGAGAAAATTTAACTTCAATAGAAGAAGCAAAAGCATATAAATCAATAATTGAATCTATGAATATTACTCAAGATGAACTTGCTAAAAAGGTTGGAAAAAGTAGAAGTCACATAACAAATATACTTGGTTTATTAAAACTTCCAGCTTCAGTACAAGATATGGTTTTATATAATAAATTATCAATGGGACATGCTAGAGTACTTAGTAAATTAGATGATCCAAAAATAGCAGAAGATTTAGCACAAAGAGTAATTACTGAAGACTTAAGCGTTAGAAAATTAGAAAGTATAGTATATGATAATGAAGAAAAAGAAGTAAAGACTAAAAAAAGTTCAAATAATGAATACAAATATATGGAAAATTTCTTAAAAGAAAAACTTGGAACAAATGTAAAAATAAATAATAATAAAATATCAATTAAATTTTCAAATGTACAAGATTTAAATAGAATTTTAGAAATAATGAATATTGATATTAATGAATAATAGGAGGCAAATATGACTATATTTGGAATAGAAATATCTGATAAGATATATTTACCTATTTTTATTGTATTAGGTGCTTATGTACTTGATATGATTATTAACAAAATATTAAGTTTAAGAATAGTTATTAATAAGAATTTAACTAAACATGAACAAAGAAGTAGAGAAACAGTACTTATGATGTGTAAAAACATTATTAAAGTATTAATTGCAATTGTTGCTATATTATATATACTTCAGGTATATGGTGTAAATACTAGTGCGTTAGTTGCAGGAGTAGGGGCATTCAGTTTAGTTATTGGTCTTGCTTTTCAAGATGTATTAAAAGACTTACTTGTAGGAGCAACTATAATACTTGAAAGTCAATTTGCAATAGGTGAAATAGTTGAAATAAATGGTTTTAAAGGTGAAGTTATATCATTAACACTTAAAACAACTAGATTAAAGTCATATAAAGGTGAAGTAAAAATAATTGCTAATAGAAATATTGGTGAAATAACTAATTATAGTTTAGATAATGTACTTGTTAGAGTAATTGCATCTGTTTCATATGAATCAGATAATAAAAAGGTAGAAAAAGTATTAAATGAATTAATAGAAAAGTTAAATACAAGCATACCTGAACTTAAAAGTAAGATAACTATTGAAGGAATAGATTCATTATCAGATTCATCAGTAGATTATTTGCTTACAACAAAATCATCTGTTAAAAATGAATTTGTTGTAAAAAGAAAGATATTAAAAGAAATAAAAAATGCATTTGATCAAAATGGTATTGAAATACCATATCCACAATTAGAGGTACACAATGAAAAATGAGTATAATGTAGGAACAAAGGTAATAATGAAGAAGGGGCATCCATGTGGAACTAACCTTTGGGAAATTACTAGAGTTGGTGTTGATATAAAATTAAAATGTATAAATTGTGGAAGAATGATAATGATGCCTAGATATGAATTTAATAAAAAGATAAAAAAAATAGTGGAGGATTAATATGGATAGAGAAAAGAAAAAATTTCAAGTACATCCAGTTTGGTTTTTCTTAGTACTAATTGTTATTACAGTTGTATTAAGTGCTCTTTTGTCTTTATTTAATTTTCAAGGAACTCAAACTGATGTATCATTAGGTTCATCTTCAACATCTGTCTTAACAGTAAAGTCCTTGCTTAGTTATGAAGGCATAAAGTATATGTTTTCTGAAAGTATAAATAACTTTCTAAAATTTGTACCACTTGGTACATTAATAGTAGGATTACTTGGTGTTGGTCTAATGATAAAGACAGGATTATTAAAATCTTTATTTAGTAAATTAAATAAGATAATACCTAGAAAAACTATGTTTTTTATATTTTCATTATTATGCATTATAATGGGTTTTAGTACAGACTTATCGTTTGTTATAATGATACCTATCGCTGCAATATTATTTACTGAATATAAAAGAAGTCAGGTAGTTGGTATGACAATGGCATTTGCAAGTGTCGCAGCAGGAGCAAATATAAATATTTTCATTACGTCAATTGATTATAGTTTAATAGAACTTGCTAAATCATCTGTTAATATGGTTGATCCAAATTATACATATGGTTATTCTGGAAATTTATTTTTTGTTGTTATATCAAGTTTATTATTAGCATTATTAATTTCTATTATGACTGAAATAATTGCTAGAAGAAAACCTGTTAGAATTGGTTCAGAAGAAATAGAACTTAATGAAAAATTAGATAAAAGGGCATTTAAAAAGGCATTAATAGCTTTTATAATAATGTTTGTTTTACTTGTGTATGCAATCATACCTAAATTACCTTTATCAGGAGCATTACTTGATTCATCACAATCAATATATGTAAATAAGTTATTTGGAGCAAATTCTCCATTTGTAAATGGTATTTTATATATTACATCATTAATGTTTATTATTTGTTCTATTATATATGGTACAGTAACAAAACAAATAAAAACTGGGAAAGATATAATTAAGTATTTGTCAAGTAGTTTAAATGGTCTTGGTGAAATGATTTTATTAATATTTGTATCATCACAATTTATTTCATTATTTAAATATACTAATATAGGAAATGTAGTTACTGTAAATTTATTTAATATGGTTGCAGGAATAAAGCCTTCATTTGTAATACTTATATTACTTTCATTTGTAGTAGTAGCAATTTCCAATATCTTTGTTCCATCACTATCAACAAAGTGGACATTATTTGTACCAAAGATGATACCACTATTTATGAAATCTAATATTACACCAGAATTTACAGGAGCAATTTTTAGATTAGCATCTTCTGTAACAAATTTAATATCACCAATATATTCATATTTTGTTATATTTTTAGGTTTTATTGGTTTATACAGTAAATCAGATTTTACAATAGGAAAATGTTACAAAATGATATTCCCATATTTTATTGCAATATTAATTTTATGGTTATTTATTATATTTGGTTGGTATGTATTAAAGGCACCTATTGGTCCAAATGTATTTCCAACAATATAAAATATTTAAGAATTTACTTAAATATTTTTTTTATATATGTTATACTATTAAGGAAGAAAGAGGTAATAGTATGAGTTTAAAGGCAGGAATAGTAGGTCTTCCAAATGTAGGAAAGTCTACATTATTTAATGCAATTACAAAGAAAAATATATTAGCAGCAAATTATCCATTTGCAACAATTGATCCAAATGTTGGTGTCGTTGTTGTTCCAGATAAAAGATTAGAAGTATTAGAAGAAATGGTTACACCAGAAAATGTTGTACCAACTTCGTTTGAATTTACTGATATTGCAGGTTTAGTTAAAGGAGCATCAAAAGGTGAAGGTTTAGGTAATAAATTTTTATCACACATAAGAGAAGTAGATGCTATATGTGAAGTAGTAAGATGTTTTGATGATGCAAATATCACTCACGTTGAAGGTAGTACTGATCCAATAAGAGATATCGATATAATAAATCTAGAATTAATATTTGCAGATTTAGAAGTAATTAATTCAAGAATTGGTAGAATAGAAAAAAAGGCTATATCAACAAAAGATAAAGATGCATTATTTGAGCTTGTATTAATGAAAAAAATAAAGGATGCCTTAGAAAAAGATATTCCAGCAAGAAGACTAGAATATACTGAAGATGAAGAAAAAGTTATAAAATCATTTAATTTATTAACTAAAAAACCAGTAATATATGTTGCTAACGTACTTGAAAATGAAATAAATGAAGAAAACGATTATGTAAAAAAAGTAAGAGAATATGCTTCGAAAGAAGGATCAGAAGTAATTACATTATGTGCTAAAATGGAAAGTGAACTTAGTGAACTTAATTATGAAGATAAATTATTATTCTTAGAAGAACTTGGAATAAAAGAAAGTGGTCTTGATAAACTTATAAGAGCAGCATATTCATTATTAGGGCTTGCTACATTCTTTACTGCTGGACCTAAAGAAGTAAAGGCTTGGACTTTTAAAAAAGGTATGAAAGCACCAGCATGTGCAGGTATAATCCACAGTGATTTTGAAAGAGGATTCATAAAAGCAGAAGTTATTTCTTTTGAAGATTATAAAACATATGGTGGAGAAAAAGGTGCAAAAGAAAATGGTAAATTAAGACTTGAAGGAAAAGAGTATGTAATGCAAGATGGAGATATTTGCGTATTTAGATTTAATGTATAATAAAAGAGGATTTTTTTAATTAAAATCCTCCTTTTTTCTTAACATATATCCAAGTACCACCTGATATAAATAATAAACTAAATATTGATATATAAGCATAAGTGCTACTTCTTTTTATATCATCAATTCTTGTATCTTTATACTCAGGTATGTCAATTCCATCATATTGATTATTTGTTTCCATTTCTTTATCTTGAACTAATGAAAGCATAATTGTTATTATAATAGGAATTAAAAGTAAAAAAATTGTATATTTTAAAGCTTTTTTCTTCATAATATCATCCTTAACTATCTAAAAGTATATCATTATACTTTATTTTATGCAAGATAATAAAAGAAAAAGCATTTACTTTTTAAAATTTCTTTGTTATAATACTTTTGCGAGTAATTATTTACTCTCTGCCTATATTTTATAGGCCATTAGTCCAAAGGGAGGTGTAAGAAATGAAATATGAAATTTTATTCATTGTTAGACCAGATTTAGAAGAAAACGCTATTAAAGATGTTTTTAAAAAGTTTGAAACAATTTTAGTAGATAATGGAGCTAAAGTATTAAGCTCAAAAGAATTAGGTCAGAAAGAATTAGCTTATGAAATAAATAAACATAAAACTGGATATTATTTCTTAATTAATGTTGAGTCAGATGCTGAAGCAATTAAAGAATTTGACAGATTAGCAACAATTAGTGAAGAATTATTACGTCATATTATTATAAAATTAGATAAATAATTGGGAAGTAGGTGCTTTATGAATAAAGTAGTATTAATAGGAAGATTAACAAGGGATCCAGAACTTAGATATACAAGTTCAAATATTCCAAGTGCAAGATTTTCGTTAGCTGTAGATAGACCATTTACAAGTCAAAGTGGTGAAAGAGAAACAGATTTTATTAACATAGTTGTTTGGAGAAAACAAGCAGAAAATGTTAAAAAATATATTACAAAAGGAAGCTTAGTTGCAGTTGAAGGAAGAATTCAAACTGGTAGTTATGAAAAAGATGGTCAAAGAGTATATACAACAGATGTTGTTGCTGATAACGTTCAATTCTTAGAATCAAAAGCACAATCACAAAATAGACCTGTTGAAGACTCTGTAACACCAGCAGATTTTGCAAATGATAGTGTAAAACCTACTGACATGAATGAAGAAGTATTTGCTGATTTTGGTGATTCAATCGAAATTAGTGACGACGATATAGCATTTTAATAAAAGAAAAGGAGGTATAAGCCTTGGCTGAATTTAGAAGAAAAAGAAGAAAAGTATGTCAATTATGCGCTGGTAAAGAATTAGATTACAAAAACGCAGATGACTTACGTAAATATATTAATGAAAAAGGTAAAATTTTACCAAGAAGAGTTACTGGAACATGTGCTAAACACCAAAGAATAGTAGCAACTCAAATTAAAAGAGCAAGAATGATGGCAATATTACCATTTACTAAATAGTTTTGATTATTCAAGACTATTTTTTTATTACTATTTGTACTGACATAATGTTCAAAATGTTGTATAATATAATTACTTATGTGTTGTTTAGAAAGAAGGTTATATTTATGAAAGTTATATTTTTAAAAGATGTAAAGGGACAAGGAAAAAAAGATGAGGTTAAAGAAGTTAAAGATGGTTATGCAGAAAACTTTTTAATAAAGAATGGATATGCAATTAAATATAGCTCAAGAAGTAGTGAAATACTTGATAGACAATTAACAGATAGAAAAAATAAAGAAAATGAACTTATAAAAGAATGCGAAAAAATAAAGACATCTTTAGAAAAGATGGAATTAGAATTTAAAGTAAAAACAGGTAAACAAGATAAAGTATTTGGATCTATTTCATCAAAACAAATTTCAGATGAATTATCTAAAAAAGGTTATAATGTTGATAAGAAAAAAATAGTTATTAATGAAAATATTAATACACTTGGTACATATGTTGTAACAATTAATTTACATGCAAAAGTAGTAGCAACTTTAAAAATCAAATTAATTAAGGAGTAAGAAAATGGATAAAAGAAATATGCCATATAGTTTAGAAGCAGAACAATCTGTTCTGGGTGCAGCTTTCATTTCAAAATATGCACTTCAAAAGATATGTGATGAACTAGAATCAGATGATTTTTATCTTGATTCACATAGTAAGATTTTTGATGCTTTATCAGAACTAAATGCAGAAGGTAAGCCAATAGATATTACAATTGTAACAAATAAACTTGAAACAAATAAAACATTATCTAGTGTTGGTAATATTGAATATTTAGTTGAAATAATTAATTCAGTACCAAGTGCATCTAATGTTGATTATTATATTAATATTGTTCATGAAAAAGCAATTTTAAGAAGATTAATTAATGTTTCAAATGATATTGCAAATGAATCAATGATTGAAAATGGAAATGTTAATGATATATTAGATGGCGCTGAAATGAAGATTTTAAATGTTGTTAAAACAAGAAAATCGTCAGAGTTTCATAAGATTCAAGATGTAGTATTTAAAGCACAAGAAAACTTAGAAAAATTAAGTAACCAAAGAGGAGAAATAACAGGACTTCCAACAGGTTTTTATGAAATAGATAAATTAACAAGTGGATTACATGAAAATGAACTTATTATAATTGCGGCTCGTCCTGCTATGGGTAAAACTGCATTTGCTTTAAATGTTGCGACAAATATTGCTAAAACAACAGATAAGGCAGTCGCATTATTCAACCTAGAAATGAATGCGGAACAATTAGTAAACCGTATGTTTGCATCAGTTGCGCAAATAGAAGGTTCTAAGCTTAGAACAGGAAAACTTGATAATAATGACTGGAGAAAATTAAGTGAAGGAATTAGTCAACTTGCTGATACTCATATTTATATAGATGATACTCCTGGTATAACTATTGGTGAAATAAGAAGTAAATGTAGAAGACTTGCAGCATCAAAAGAAGGTCTTGGAATAGTTATCATAGACTACTTACAACTTATTTCAGGTAGTAGTAAATATGCTGGAAATAGACAACAAGAAGTATCGGAAATATCAAGAAGTTTAAAAACAATGGCACTAGAACTTGGTGTACCAGTAATTGCACTTGCACAGTTATCACGTGCTGTTGAAGGAAGAGATGATAAACGTCCAATAATGAGTGACTTAAGAGAATCAGGTTCTATAGAACAAGATGCAGATATAGTTGCATTCCTATATAGAGATGATTATTATAATAAAGAAGCTAGAATGGATGGTAATATAAGTATTAGTGAATTTATTGTGGCTAAACACCGTAATGGTCCAACTGCTACAATAGAATTATTGTTTAAGAAAAATACTAGTACTTTTTCAAATTATAGTAAAGAAGAAGAGTAGGAGGAAAGTGTGATGAGTAAATTTAAAAAAAGTTTACCCGTTATTTTATCAATACTAATTTCACTTATTATTATTGTAGTAACAAGTTTTTCAGGGGAAGAAAATGAAAGCATAAAAGAAGTTTATAATGTATATCTTGATGGAAAATTAGTTGGTGCAGTAAATTCAAAAAGTTCTCTTGAAAAATATATTGATAAAGAACAACAAGAACTAAAAGATGAATTTAATGTTGATAAAGTATATATACCAAATGGAATTGATATAGAAAAATGTGTTACACACAATGCAAAAATTTTATCAGAAAAAGAAATTTATGAAAAAATAAAGGAAAGCAAAAGTTTTACAATTAAAGGTTATGTTGTAAGTATTAAATCAGATGATGATAAAGAGATAAAAGTAAATGTACTTAAAAAAAATATGTTTGATAAAGCCGTTAATAAAGTTTTGAAGGCATTTGTAAGTAGTAAAGAAATTAGTGATTATAAAAATGATACTCAGAAGGCAATTGAAACAACAGGTAGTTTAATAGAAAATATTGAAATAGAAGAAAAAATAACAATAACGGAAGCATATTTATCAACAGATGAGGTTATATTTACTGATGTAGATACACTTACTAAATATTTATTATTTGGTTCGCTTGATAAAGATGAAGAATATACTGTTAAGCCCGGAGATACAATTGAAACAGTTGCATTTAATAATAAACTTGGTGTAGAGGAATTTTTAATAGTTAATCCTGAATTTACAAGTAGTAATAATCTTTTAAGTGTTGGTCAAAAGGTTAGTATTGCACTTATAGATCCAATATTTAGTATTGTTGTTGAAAAACACATTGTAGAAGATATGGATAAACCATTTAATACTGTGGAAAAAGAAGATTCTAGTATATATTCTGGTCAAACTAAAGTACAAACAGAAGGTGTTGTTGGAACTCAAAGAGTTACAGAAAAAATTAAATATGTGAATGGTGAAGCACAACCCGCTGTCATAACAAATGTAACGACAATAAAAGAACCTATAGACAAAGTTGTATTAAAAGGTACAAAGAGTTATGGCTCAAATTATACTGGAGGAGGAACTCCTGCGGTTACAACAGGAAGCTGGGGATGGCCAACAATTTCTCCTTACATAATAACGAGTTATTATGGATTTAGATGGGGACGTTTACATGCAGGTATAGATATATCTGGTTGTGGATTTGGTTCTCCAATATATTCAATAGGTGAAGGAACAGTTTCTGCAGTTACTAATAATTGTGCTGATAGAGGTTATTATGGTAGCAAATGTGGTGGTGGATATGGTAATGCTGTTAGAGTAAAATATTCTAATGGTATGGAAGTTATATATTCACATATTATGGGAAGTAATATAAGAGTTTCAGTAGGACAACATGTTTCAAAAGGTCAAATAGTAGGATATATGGGTAATAGTGGTAGTTCAACAGGTACTCATTTACATTTTCAAGTCAATATGCCTAGTGGATCAGTAAACCCTATGACACTTTATAGATAATGAAAGTATGTGTATTATCATCTGGAAGCAAGGGTAATAGTACCCTTGTTATCACAGATAAAGTAAAAATATTAATTGACCTTGGAACAACTACTTCATATGTAGAAGCAGCATTAAATAATTTAAATGTAGATGTTAAAGAAATATCACATATTCTAATAACACACAGCCACGTAGATCATATAAAAGGATTAAAAGTATTTATAAAAAGATATAATCCAGTTATTTTAGTTACAGATGACATGAAAAATGTTTTAGAAAAAGAACTTGGAAATTTTAGATATGAATATTATGAGGATAAAAAAGCTATAATTGATGATTTAACTGTAAATGTAATTAAAACATCACATGATGCGGAAGAATCAATAGGATTTGTACTTACAAATAATAATTCATCAATGGTTTATATAACAGATACTGGATATATTAATCAAAAATATTTTAAAATTTTATCAAATAATAACTTATATGTACTTGAAAGTAATCATGATATAAAAATGCTTATGGATGGACCTTATCCATATTATTTAAAGCAAAGAGTACAAGGAGATAAAGGACATTTATCAAATAAACAATCAAGTGATTACTTATGTAAATTTATTGGTGATAATACTAGAAAAATCGTATTTGCGCATATTAGTGAACACAATAATTCATATGAAAAAGTAATTGAAACATTTAATGAAGAATTATCTAAAAATGATATGAAATTTGATGATGTATTAATTGCTAAACAAAATGAAACAACGGAAGTTATAGAAGTATGATAAAAATAATAACTGTAGGAAAAATAAAAGAAAAATATTTAACAGATGCGATAAATGAATATTTAAAAAGACTTAGTAAATACACTAAAATAAATTTAATAGAAGTTCCTGATGAAAATTTTGATATAACTAAAACGCTTGAAGCAGAAAAGAAAAGTATATTAAAGTATGTAAGTAAAAAAGATTATATTATTACAATGGAAATAGAGGGAAAGGAACTTTCAAGTATAGAGTTTGCAAAAAAAATAGATGAAATTCAAATAAATAATAGTAATATATGTTTTATAATAGGTGGATCATATGGTCTATCAGATGAAATAAAGAAGATGAGTAATTTTAAATTATCATTTTCAAAAATGACTTTTCCTCATCAATTATTTAGATTAATTCTTTTAGAACAAATTTATAGAGCATATAAAATAAACAATAATGAATCATATCATAAATAAAAGAAGTTACATTTGTGTAGCTTCTTTTCTCTTTAATATAAGCATGTTGTTAGCTATAATGTTATCCACAGTACAACACTTTATAACATTATTAACTTCTTTATTAATATTATTTATTATATTTAAATGAATAGTATTTAAATTTCTATTATTTATAATATAATTAAGTATTGAAATAGTTTCTCTTAAGTACTTATCTATAAAAGCCTTATTCGTATCATAAAGGCTAGATACATTATCAAGTCTATCACATAATTTAATAATTAATGCATCTTCACTCATACTTGTCATTTTCATAGATAAATATTTAGTTTTACCTATTTCTTTTTTTAATACATCATTATTTGTAAGTTCTTTTACTAGATTAGATATTATATTTCCAAAATTACATGTAAGTTCTTTATAAGTAGTATTTGTATCTTCTAAAGTATCATGTAAATATGCCGATGAAACTAAGTCATCAATATTTTTTGCATTATTCGCATATTTTTTTACTAAATTCGCAACATTTATAGGATGAGTAATATATTCAACAGGAGTATTATTTTTTCTCATTTGACCTTTATGTTTTTCTCTAGCAAACTCTAAAGCATTATTAGTAATTAATTCATTCTTATCCATCATTTAAAACCACCTATAATATTATTATATACTATAAATTTAACATTTTATATATTTTTTTATAAATAACAATATTTTCTTGACATTGTTTATAAAAAGTATATAATTAATTCTGCAACCAAAAAAGGGAAAGAGGTATTTTTATGAGAATGAAAGAATATGAAGAATATAAAAGAAGAGAAGCAAAAGCACTTTTAGAAGTAGAAAAATATAATACAACTGAAAAAATAATTAATTATTTAAATGAAAATGGATTTGACATTAATGATAAGAAGATTTTTTATATTGTAAGAATAATTAAAAAAGTTATATTTAATTATAGAATGTTTGGTAAAGAATTTTCAGATAATATTTTAAAAAATAATCCATTATATGTATTTAATGTATTTGAAAATAACTCATCACAAGATATAAAAAAAGATGTATATGCTTTATTAAAAAATAATAATGTTACTATTGATTTAGTTGATTTTGTAGATAATGTTGCTGATAATATAAATTTACTTATTAATGAAGAAATAAAATTAAATGAGCAAAACAAGAAATTAGCTTATAATGCGTAAGTAATGAAGAATTATTTCTTCATTTTTTTAATCTTATGATATAATTATAAAGGTGATAGTAATGCTTTTTAATAATGACTGGGATGATATCCTAAAAGATGAAATACATAAAGAATATTTTATGACAATTTTATATGAACTTAGAGAACTATATAAAACAAAGGATATTTTTCCACCACAAAAACAAATATTTAATGCTTTTCATCTTCCATATAAAGATGTAAAAGTAGTTATATTAGGACAAGATCCATATCATGGAGTAGGAGAAGCACATGGTTTTGCATTTTCAACATTATCAAGTAAACTTCCTCCATCGCTAAAGAACATATATAAAGAATTATATGATGATTTAGGTATAGAAAAAGACTATAATAATGGTGATTTAACTCCATGGGTAAAACAAGGTGTTATGCTTTTAAACACAGGTTTAACTGTGGAAAAAGATAAACCTAATTCACATAAAAATTTAGGATGGCATGAATTTACAGATGTTGTAATACAAAAATTAAATGAAAAAAATGAACCAGTTGTGTTTATATTATGGGGTAATAATGCAAGAGAAAAAAAGAAATTTATTACAAATCCAAAACATTTAATAATAGAATCTGCTCATCCATCTCCATTTTCTGCATATAATGGATTCTTTGGTTCAAAACCATTTTCAAGAACTAATGAATTTTTAAAGAAAAATAATATGGAAGAAATAAAATGGTAAAATAAAATGCAAGAACATATCTTGCATCTTTTTATAGTTTAAAATCTTTTATATCATCATCATTCATATCTTTGCCATCAAAGAATGTTTTTTCTTTATATTTAAGTATTTTTCCCATTATATTATAAGGAAACTTTCTAATTAGTTTGTTATAAAATACAATAGTTTCATTATAGAATTTTTTAAAAGCTCTAAGTGATTCATCAATATCTTCAATATCATAAGTTAATTTAATAACATCTTCATCAGTTTCAAGTTCAGTATATTGACCCTTAACAAAGTTAATTTTATTAAGTGCCTCAACTAATTTTCTATCAATTTCAAAACTACTTATCTTTTTATCTTTTAACTTAGAAATATCATCAACTAATACTTTCTTAGTTTTTATTTTTTCCTTTATAATATTGTTTAATTTAATAATAATATCAAACTTTTCTCTAATTGCTTCATCAATTTTTCCTTCAACTTCATTAATTCTTATAATGTAATCTTGAAATTTATTATATATAATGCTAAAAGCAATAAATAGTAAAAAAATAACTACAATTATAATTAAAATAATGACACTTGCTTTCATATATTCACCTTCTACTATAAAAAAATTATAGCAAAATAAAAAGAATATTACAATCCTTTTAAAGTAAAATCAGGACTATAATTAATATTCTCTTCAAACTCTACATAATTTAAATAAATCATTAATATAAGATACCATTTTCCAGTAGATGGATCACTTATTATTAAATGATCTCTTCCTGCTTGTTCAACAACACCTGTAAATATTTTATCTTTCCATTCAACTGAATCTGGGAATGATACATAAAATTTACCATATTTTCCTTTATTTAATCTTAAAATATTTTCAACATAAGATTGTTCCATAGGAAATTCTGTCATGCCAACTGTTGGAGCATATTGCTGATTAGGATAACCAGAACTAGTTCCTATATTTGTATTTTGATAACCAGTATAATATCCATTATTATTCATAAAATTCATCCTTTCTACAAAATTATATTATTTGAAAAAGTAAAATATTCATATATAATTATATTAGGAGGACATATATGAAAGTAAAAGTTGGTGTATCAAATAGACATATACACTTAAGTATGGAAGATAAAAATATTTTATTTGGTGACGATTATATTTTAAGAGAAAAAAGAAGATTATCACAAGATAATAATTATGCATGCTATGAAACAGTTAATTTAATAAATGGTGATAAAAAAATAGAAAATGTAAGAGTAATTGGACCAGAAAGAACATATACACAAGTAGAAATATCAAAAGAAGATGCAAGTGTTTTAGGTATTAATCCTCCATATAGAAATTCAGGTAATTTAAATGGTGCCATAGAAGTAATTATAGAAGGACCAAAAGGAAGTATAAAAAGAAAATGTGTAATATTATCAAATAGACATATACATATGACAAAAAAAATTGCTAAAAAAGAAGGTTATAAAAATGATGATATTGTTAGTGTTAAACTAAGTGATAATACTATTATTGATAATGTACATATAAAAATAAGTATAGGTGATTATCCAGAACTTCATATTGATACAGTAGATTCAAAAGAATATAAATTATTTACAGGAGATAATGTAGAAATTTTAAGATAAATATCTAGAAAAAAATATAAAAATATTGTATAATTATTTGTGAAAGAGAGGGAAAATTATGGAATTAAAAGGTAGTAAAACAGAAGCAAATTTACTTGCAGCTTTCGCAGGAGAAAGTCAGGCAAGAAATAAATACACATACTATGCTTCAAAAGCAAAAAAAGAAGGATATGAACAAATAGCAGCAATATTTGAAGAGACAGCAGGTAATGAAAAGGAACATGCTAAAATATGGTTTAAAGAATTACATAATGGAAGTGTTCCAAGTACAATAGAAAATTTAAAAGATGCCGCAGCAGGTGAAAACTATGAATGGACAGATATGTATGCTACATTCGCAAAAGAAGCAAAAGAAGAAGGTTTTGATAGAATTGCAAAACTATTTGAAGAAGTTGGAAAAATAGAAAAAAGACATGAAGAAAGATATATGAAATTAATTGGTAATATAGAAGATGATTTAGTATTTAAAAAGGGAGAAGAAACAGTTTGGATTTGTCGTAACTGCGGATATGTTTATGTAGGAGATGAAGCTCCAAAAGTTTGCCCAGTATGTGCTCATCCACAAAGTTATTTCGAAGAATTAAAAGAAAATTACTAATATGAATAATATAGTTTTATTTGAGCCAGAAATACCTGGTAATACAGGAAATATAATGAGAACATGTGTCGCAACTAATACTAAATTACATTTGATTAAACCATTAGGTTTTTCTTTAGATGAAAGTCATTTAAAAAGAAGTGCCGTAAATTATATAGAAAATTTAAACTATGAAGTATATGAAAATTTTGAAGATTTTAAATCAAAAAACAAAGGAACATATTACTATTTTACAAGATATGGTAAAAAGCCTCATACTTCATTTGATTACTCTAATACTAAAGAAGATATATACTTAATATTTGGAAAAGAAAGTACAGGTATCCCAAAAGAAATATTAAGAGAAGATTTAGATAGATGTATGAGAATACCAATGACAGATAAAGTAAGAGCGCTTAATTTATCAAATTGTGCAGCAATAGTTATATATGAAGTATTAAGACAACAAAATTATGAAGGTTTATTATTTAAAGAACCTCATAAAAGTGAAGACTTTATAATTGAATAGGAGAATAAAATGAAAAATAGTAAAAAAATATTATTTGTTATTTTATTATTAATTTTATTAATAGTAGTTGGATTATTAATATGGTTCTTTACTAAGGACTTAAGACTTTCAAAAGAAGAAAAAATAGTAAATGATTTAACAAATATGGGTAATGAAATATATATGAGTTATTATTATCCATCAGTTTCAAGTGGTAAAAACTTAGATGAAACAAAGAAATTTTTACAAAAATATGAAACAATTGGTTTAAAATTTAATTTAACAGAACTTGAAAAATATAGTGAAGATTTTTCTAATAAGATAAAGAATTTTAAAAATGGAGATAAGTCTTGTGATAAAACAAATACTATGGTAATAATTTATCCAACTAGTCCATATGGTAAAAATAATTATAATGTACAAGTAAGTTTAGATTGTGGGTTTAAAAAGGCTGAAGAAAAATAACTAGAAATAGTTGTTTTTTTGCTATTGATAGGCATATGTGTAATAATAAGATAATGATGTTGAAGGTAATAAAAATGAAAAAAATAGAATCAATTACAATAGAGGATAATGAAGAATATTTAAGACAAATATCAAAAGAAGTTGATATTAAAAATGATAAAGAATTAATGAACGATATAAGTGTATTAGATGAGTATTGTAAAGAAAATGCAGTAATGGCAATGGCTGCTGTTCAACTTGGTATACCTAAAAGGATGATATATTTAAAAAATACTAATTTGGATATTATAAATAAGATGCAAGCTAATACTGTAAGTGAAGAAGAAAAAAATTATAATGAAGTAAAAGTATTAATAAATCCTGTTATAACAAATAGTGAAGGATTAACCGATTATTGGGAAGCATGTGCTAGTTGTCTAGATAATTTTGGAAGAGTTTTAAGACCTTACAAAATAGAATTAGAATATTATGATGTTGAAGGTAATAAAAAACAAGAAACTTTTGAAGGATTTGAATCAACTGTATTATCACATGAAATTGATCATTTAGATGGTATATTACATATTGATATAGCAGAAGAAGTGTATCAAATGCCTGCCGAAGAAAGAAAAGCATGGAGAATAAATCATGGATATAAAGTTTATAGTAAAACAGGTGATTATGAAGTATTAAGAAAAGAAAATAGTAAGAAAAAAGTACTAAAAAAATCTTAATATGATATGGTATAATTATATGTAATAAGCAGTAGTTTTTTTTGATAATGTAAATTATAAAAAATTAAATAGAAGTATTAATATATATCTATATTTTACGGACTTACTGCTGATTTAATATTTTGATTGCTATAAATACATTGTTTTTAACAACTGTTAAAAATTTATCAGCATCTCAAATTAATTCAATCGATGCAATAAGTACAATTGTTGGAATAATTTTCCAACTTATTTTAGTAAAAATGGTAAGAAAAATAGGCAATTTAAATTTTGTAAACCTTGGTGTAACGTTATTATTTGTATCTGTATTATTAAACACAATTTCTAAAAATTATATTGGTTTTTTGATTGCAGAATTATGTTATGTTATTGGTTTTGTATTTAAACATATGGATAATGTAATTTTAATAAAAAATCTGAAATATTTAAACAGATCAGAAGAATACATTAATTATCAAACTAAAGGAAGTACAATATATTCATTAATAACTTTATTTATTTCAATAATATCAGGTTTTATGTTTAATATTAATCCATATATTCCAATGATAATTTGTTTATTGGTATGTTTTATAAATATTATTTTAACTAATTTTATTTATGAAGTACCCATTAGTTTTGATGAGTCCAAAGTTATTGAAACAAATTATACTAAAAATAACTTTTCTAAAAAAATAATTTTGATGATAGTTTTATATGGATTATTTTATGCTATGATTTGTTGCGGACAAAAAAATAGTAAATTATTTATTCAATTTGATTTACAAAATTTACTTAAAATAGATAAAGTTGCAATATATATGAGTGCATTTATATTTATTTCTAGAATTTCAAGATTATTATCTAATTTACTATTCTTAAAAATATATAATAGATATAAAGAAAAAATGCTATATATTTTCGAGTTTGGACTTGTTTTAGCATTTATATCGTTGTTGGTTGGTCATTTTATAAGAAGTATTTATGGAGTATATATAATGGCTTTAGGATTTTTTATGTTTTTATTTATTAGAGATCTATTTGATAATTTTATGAGGAAAATGTTATTTGAAAATAGTAGTGAAAAAGTACATGATAAAATTGTCAATTATATTAACTTGACAAGAAAAATATTTATTTTAATATATAGTACTATAGTTGCCAGTATGCTTATAAAATTAAATTATGTTTATGTTATGTCACTACTTTTAATTCTATCAATTTCTTTTATTGTTATAATTTATAAAGTATATAGGTTAGTAAGGGAGAAAAAATAAGATGTATAATATTGAAAAAGCTAAAGAAGATGATTTAGAGGAGTATCACGAAATAATTCTTTCAAGATGTAAATGGTTTGAAGATAATAAAATAAATCAATGGAAAATTCATTCGTATCCAGTAAGATTTGATGTATCATATTTTAAAAAACAAATGAAAGAAAATAAATTATTTATAGCAAAAAAAGATGGTGTTGTTGTAGGTGGTTTTTTGCTTAAAGAAAAGGATTACGATTATTGGTCTGATTGTGATAATGTAAAAGCATATTATATTCATCATTTTGTAGCGAAAATAGGTGAAAATGGTCTAGGAAAAATAATGATTGATTTTGCGCAAAAAGAAGCTAAAAAAATAAAAAAGAGTACTTAAGATTAGATTGTGTTTCTGATAATAAAAAATTAAATAATTATTATCAAAAATTGAATTTTGAAAATGTTGGAAGTATTCAAATAAAAAATTGGAGTGAAGATTTATGGCAAATAAAGTTATAATTGGTATAGTTGGGAAACATTACATATCAGATAAAAAAAGAACAGATTATTATATAAGAGATGAAATTAAACAGGCAATATTTGATAATGATGCAATTGCCATAGGAATATTATCTCCAAATGAAGAATTATTTTATTGTGGAAATAATTGGATGCAATTTGAAGATAAATTATTAAAAAGTGACATAATTGGTCAAATTAAATTATGTGATGGAATTATCTTACAAGGTGGTATAACTAATGAAGCATATGAGTCATTTATTGCAAAATATTGTTATGATAATAACATTTCATGCTTAGGAATATGTGCTGGTCAAAATTGTATTGCTTATGCACTTAATGGAACAATTAAATCTGTAGATAATCCGGAAAATCATAATAAACCAAATGAAGAATATGTACATTATATAAATATTGAATATCCATCTAAGTTTTACAATATAGTAAAAGAAAATAGAATAAAAGTTAACTCAAGACATAAAAATATCTTAGAAAAGTATCCATTATTACAAGTTTCAGCAACTGATGAAGATGGTTATCCTGATGTTGTAGAAAGTGAAAATAAAAAATTTTATATTGGTGTTAGATTTCATCCGGAAAGCATATACAAAATTGATACTAATATGAATAATATATTTAGGTATTTTATAGATCAGTGTAAAAAAAATAAATAAAATAGTTTTTGGTGTATTGAAATATCAAAATAATAATTGTGATCAACTTTAATAGTTGATTTTTTAAAAACAAATATGATACACAAACAGAGTTGTAATAAAGTGCCTTGAATAATAATATATTAATTAGCTTAATTCATTTTATATTATACTTTAAAAGTTCATTTTCACTTTTTTAATTATTAAAATATTTTTCGATTTTTATTTCATTGTTTATGTTATATAATATTCCTATTTTAAAACTATTATTTTCTAAAATAGGTGATAATTCATATATCAAATTATTTTTAAGTTCATTAATTACAAATTCTTTAATCAAAAAACCATTTGCATATCCATTTGATATTAATGGATATAAGTTATCATAATCATCAACTTTAATAATTCCATTTTGTGTAAGATTATAATCTTTAATATAATTATTACATATTTCATTAAATTTACTATTATTTAATATTGCTAAAGGTTTTGTATTTATTTTTTCATTATTTGAGTTAGAAACAAAAACTAAATGTAATTTATCTAATACTTTAAATTTTATATTATTATCAAACTTAAAATTTAAAGGTTCTGAAATAAGTGCAAAATCAATTAAATTATTTGATAATTGATTGTTTAGTAAATTGAAGTTATTAGTATTTAAAAAAGTGATGTCATGGTTATCTTTTAATAAAAAATCAAACTTTTTATTATCAATTAAATAGTTTAGGTAAGTTTTATTAGTTGCAATTTTTAAAGCTTCATCATTTATAATTTTTGAAAAATTATTTTCTGCTTTAATTATATTTTCAATTTCATCACCAATAAGCCTATATAATTCTTGACCTTCTTGAGTAAGAATAACACCTTTTGTTTTTCTTATAAATAATTTAGTATTCATTTGTTCTTCCATAGTTTTTAACATTCTACTAATAGATGGCTGAGTTATATTAAGTTCATTAGCAGCCTTTGTTATATTTCTATTTTTAGCAATAATATAAAACACTTTATAATATTCAAAATTTATATTCATAAGTGATCACCTCATTAATATTATACCATAACAAAATGTTATAACAAATATAAAATATAAGTATTTTACAAATAATAAAAAAATTATTATAATTGAGGTAAAGAGGGGGAGTTAATATGGAATATAATAATGAAAAATTGTTAAATATAAAAAAAGAAAAGATTATATTATATTTAACAAAGGTAGTTGCTGAATTAAATCATTCTTGTAATAATATAATAACAAAAGAAAAATTTCAAAGGGCAGTTATAATGTTTACAAATCTTAATGAAGATTATGAAACAATAAAAAAAATTATAGATTGGCATGTTGAAAACGAAAAAAAGCAATATGCTGAACGTTTAAATAGAAAAAGAGAATTTATGAAAATAAGAAATGTAAAAACAAAATCATTACAAATGAAACATGTTGCTTAGTTAAATAGCAAAATCATAATAAGAGATGTTTTATATGGTTGATAATAATATAATTAGAATTGTTGATAATTTAAATATATGAAAGGTGGATTGTGTATGGAAGAAAAAAATAACGAAGTAAACAAATACATAGATAATATATCTAGATACTTAAATTTGAAATACCCAAATATATTAAGTGATGATAAAATATCTAGAGCTAAGAGTATGTTCAATAATTCTGATGAAGATATTGATTTAATTAAAAGAAAAATTGATATTTTAGCAAAACAAACAATAGAAGAATATGTTACTCGTAAAGAAAAACAGAAAGTGTTTATTGATGTAATTAAAAAAAGGGTTGGGAATATCGAAGATAATTATGGTATTGAATTTGATAGCAGCAAGATTACAAAAAATAACAGGAAAAATAGTAAAGGCTAATATGGATAAAGATGGAAATATTATAATTAAAGAAAGTGATATTACAGATAAAGTTGTTTATATTAGTTATGAATATGAAGGAGTAACTATCGGATTACTTGCGGTTAAGGATTCAAATGGAAATGTAAAAGTGGTTATAAATACATGTCAATCATGTGGTGGTTCTCCATATGCATATTTTGTACAAGTTGGAAATAAAATTCAATGTCAAAATTGCGGTAATATGTTTGCTATTGATGAACTTGATAATCTTGTAGAAGATGGTTGTAACCCAATAGCGGTAGAAGATAAACAAATTAAAGATGGAATTATAACTATAGGTACAAAACAGTTAAAAGAATTAAAAGGTAAATTTGAAGACTGGAAGGGACCAAAAGCATAAAATAATAAAAAAAATAACTTTAAATCATAAAGTTATCTTAATAAGTTAAATTAATTCTATTCTTATTCCAAGAACTCCATATTGTTCTTGTTTTTCTTTTGTATAAAATTGTTCTAAAACATTTATCAATTGTTCTTTTGTCATTGATTTATCTGATAAGATTTCTATATCGAAATCTTTAAACATATCTTCGAATGAATTATATCTTAATAAACCAGTTACTTTTGCAGAAAAACTTTCATTCAAATCAGGTTCTTTTAGAAATTTTATTTTATCTCCAATCTTAATTTGTTGTCTTTTTTCATCGTTTAATCTTATTTCGATTCTTTTTGTACCATTAAGTATAAAATTAAAATACTCAGGTTGCAATTTCATTTCATGTTCCATATTATCTTCTACCTTTCATCATAGCGTTATTTAAAATTAATTCTTTTGTTTGAGCAGGGTTTTTACATAAGTTACCATCTAAGCTAAATGATTTATCCCATTCTGTAATAACATCATAAAGAGGATCATTTTCATAAATAAATTTTATATATTGTGGCATATCAGCATTTTTTGATATTTTTCTCATTTCTTTAAGAGTTAAATACTCATCAAATTCAGTTATATCATATAAATGTAAAGCAAAACAATTTGGATTATTCTTTCCAAAATAATCAACTATTTCATGTCCATCTTTTCTCTTATCATAACCTGTTGCTCTTAATATTTCATTTGTATTTCCATTTAAAATATCACTAACTTTAAAATATCCAATAATTGCTTTATCTTCTTTTGCCGAATATACATATATTTTTTTGTCAAGCAAATCTTTTTTTAAAGGTGATTTTCTAAATTCGTACAATTTTGTTTCGTCAAATATTTGTTTAGCGTAGTAGGTCATTATAGAAATAATCGCTATTCTTTTTCTTTGATTTTTTTCCATTCTATCTCCCTCTCGAAGGGTATTATAGCATATAATTGACTTTTTTTCAAAAAAATGCTAATATACTAAACGATTTTGAAAAGGGGGATAATAATTATATGATTAAAATAGAATCTTTAAAGGATTATTTATATTTAAATAATGAAGAATTTATAAATTTAGCAACTAAAATTTATATGATAACTGATTTTATATGTGAAGATTATCCAAAACATAAAGAATGGTATTTTACAAAACAATTACCTGCAATTACGGGTGATGAACGAAATGTTTTATTTGTAAGAAACCCAGAAAATCAAAATGAAATAATATCAATGGCTTGTTTGAAAAAGGATGAAGAAGAGAATAAAATATGTACTTTATATGTTTCTGATAAATGTAGGGGCCTAGGAATCGGAACTTCAATAGTTGAAGAATCAATGAAATGGCTAGAAACTACAAAACCTCTTGTAACACTAGCAGATTATAAATTAGAAATGTTTAGACCACTAATTTCAAAATACGGTTGGGAATTAACAGAAATTGTTTCGGGTTTATATAATAATAGGTCTGAAGAACTTTGTTTTAATGGTACTTTGACTAAATCAAATGATACTTCTGTTCAAAAACAATTACAAAAAAGATTTATTAGAGCTTTAAATAAGAGAATTGATGATATAAAATAGAGAAAAAACTATAAATCTAATATTGAGAAAAAATATAATAATAGTAGTCAGCATTTATAGAATAAATTATTAATAGTTTACGGTAGTAGATTATTAATAATTTTTTTCTTTAGTATATTAGTGTATATAATGATTAAAAAATAAATGGTATAATTATATAGATAGTAATTTATAAAGAAGAGATTTTAGTGGGTAAAAATATATTAATTATATCTTCATCAATGAGTGGAACAAGAAATACAAAAAAGTTATGTGAACAGTTTGAAAAAGGAACAAGAGATTCTTTAAATAATGTTGAATTATTAGAATTAAAGGGTAAAAAAATCAACTATTGTTTAGGATGTAATACCTGTCAAAAAAATGGAGGTACACGTGTGTATAAAGATGATGTACCGGAAATATTAGAAAAGATGATTAAGTCAGATATCATTGTTTTATCAAGTCCAATATATTTTTATACTATTACAGGTCAAATGAAAACTTTAATTGATAGAAGTTATGCAAAGTTTAATTTGTTAAGTAATAAAGAGTTTTATTTTATATTGTCTTGTGCTGCTCCTTATGAAGAACCATATAAAGATGATTTAGATATTGCTATTAATTCTTTTAGGGGATTTATTAAGTGTTTACCAAATGCCATAGAAAAGAATGTTATTATAGGTGATAATATGGCAAGTATGGAAATAGAAAAAAACAAAGGCATATTAAGATGCTTATAATCTAGGTAAAAATATAAATTAGACAAATAAAATTTGTTAAAATGTTAAATATCTTTGCGATTGTTATAAATATCTTTGGTAGAGATGCAAATACTATTTATATTACAATTTTTGTGGGAGGAGAAAATTATGGAACTAAATAAAAATATTTATAACTTAAGAAAAGAAAAAGGTTTTTCACAAGAATATATGGCAGAAAAAATAAATGTATCAAGACAAACAATATCAAACTGGGAACTAGGTGAAACATCTCCTAATCCAGAACAATTATTATTACTTTCAAAAATTCTTGAAACAAGCGTTGATAATCTATTGGGTAATAATATGATTTTTAAAGATAGCAATGAAAAAATAAATTATATTTCTTCTGGTTCAATGATTGTTTGTGGAACTATTGCAGGAATATGGGCTTTTACTGCAAATAGATTTAATTTACATGAAATTATTTTAATTATAATTGGTGGTATAGCAATTGGATATGGAATCAATTTAGTTATTAATGGTGTATTAAAAAAGCTAGAATGCAAAAATACTATAATAGAAGAAGATAATACTAAATCTAAAAAAACTAAATAGCAAATTGTAAGTATATAAATCATATGTTATAATTGTTTCAAGTAGTTTTTTTAGGAGGAAAAATTTATGAAAAAAAAGATTCTATCAATTTTAATAGTAGGAATTTTAGTGATAGGTTTAACTGGTTGTGGTAACAATAAAACAACTAATAATCAAGATAGTAACAAAACTACAAATGAAATAACTCAAAAATCTAAAGGAAATTGTGATGTTTTTGAATGTATAAAAAAATTAAAAGTAGAAACAACATATGAAGAAATTAATGAAATAATTGGTTTTGAGGGAGATTTAGCCTCTGAAAGCAAAGAAGGCGCAGTTATGGCTTATAAGAAATATGAATGGAAATTAACTGATGACACTTCTATTATTGTAAGATTAGATGAATTTAAAGGAAAAACAACTGCTCAAATTTCTGCAGAGTTTCCAGATAAAATGATAAAAAACGATAAAGTTGATTTTTCTAAAGTAGAGGAGTTAAAAACAAAAATTAATTCTACTGAAGGATTATATTATGATGAGTTTGTAAAACTTGTGGGAGGAGTTGAAGGTACTTTAGATAGTGTAACAACATTCTCTCATAAATATCTTTGGGTTAATTCTAATGGTGGAACTTTACATGCTACTTTCGATGAGAATGGAAAATGTACAATTTTTAATGGAGTATTTTAATTGTTAAATATATCATACATAAAAAGAGTATCAAGCAGATTTAAATAAGTCTGCTTCTTTTTTTCGTCTTTTATAACATTTCCATCACAATCATTAAGTATATACTAAAAAAATATTTTTTTTGTTGTATAATTATATATAGTGGTGATGTATAGTGAAAAAGCAAAATTTTCTAAAAATAAGTCTAAAGGGTACTTTTGTTTATATAATACTTGTAATTGTATTAAGTATTATTTATTCTAAATTAGTTGTAATTATACCAAAATTTGTAGAATATGCTCTTGATGGTGTAATATATAAAAATGAAAGTGTAATTCCTAGCTATATATCTTGTTTTTTCTATAATGATTCGTGGCAATCAAAAATATTAGTATTAACAATTTTTTTAATTTTAATTAATGCATGTATTTTTTTTGTTTCATATATAAAAGGTAAAACAGGAACAATATTTAATTTAAAGATAAATGAAAATATTAAGCAATCAGTTTTAAACCATATTCCAAATATTGAATATTTAAATTACAGTAAAATAAAAAAATCAGATATTACTCAAAGAGTTAATAATGATGCTGAAGTTTATTCAGATTTTTTTAATTCTATAATTAGTCTATTTTTAGATACACTTTTTATAATTGGATTTTCAATTAATGAAATATTAAAACTAAGTTCTTTAATTGGAGTATTTATATTTGTAATATGCTTATTAATTATATTATTATCATTATGGTATTTTAAAATTTCTAAACCATTAGTCGAAGACATTGTTGATAAAAATGAAATTGTAATAAAAAAAACAACTAATTCAATTATAAATTCTAAAATGTTAAAAGCTTTTAATAGACAAGATGATGAGAAATTAGAATTTAAAAAGGATAATGATCAATATAAGATGAATGATATAAAATTAGCAAAAATTAATGTAATATATGGTATTACTACACATACATTAAGAAATTTTAAAGAACCATTTATTTTACTTGTTGGTGGGATTCTAGTAGTTAAAGGAGATTTAACATTAGTTGGTGTTATGTTATTGATTACTTATTCAACGCAAATAACTACTTATATTTATAATTCAGTAGTAAAATTGCAAAATTTAAATAATTTTTTGGTAGCTTATAAAAAATTAAATAGCTTGATGAATGTTATTGAAGAAGATAATAGTAAAAAATTAAAAATACTAGATGGAAATATTATTTTTAAAGATGTTTCAATTATTATTAATAACAAAATTTATCTTAAAAATTTAAATTTTGAATTAAAGAAAAACGAGAATATTGCAATTATAGGGGATAATGGTAGTGGAAAAACTTTGATTGCTAAAACTTTATTAGGTTTTTATAATTATACTGGAAATATTTATATCGGTAATACAAATATTAAAGAAGTTAATCAAAAGTCTATTAGAAAATATGTAGGAATTGTATTACAAGATACTTATATCTTTAATGATTCAATAAAAAATAATATTAATGTAACAAATAAAAATTTGACAGATGATGATATTACTAGATTGTGTAAAATATCTTGTTTAGGAAAAGATATTGAAGAATTTGATGATAAATATAATCATATTCTTGAAAATAATGGAAGTAATATTTCAGGAGGTCAAAAACAAAGAATTGCCATAGCTCGTACATTAGCAATGGATACTGAATATATTATTTTTGATGATTCTTTATCAAAATTGGATAACGCTACTAAATTAGAAATATTAAACAATTTAATTGAAATGAATAAAGGAACAATTATTATTTCACATGATAGAAATGTAGTAGAAAAATGTAGCCATGTATTATTTATTGATAATAACAATGTTATTTATGATACTCATTCAAATTTACTTAAAAATCCAAATTATAGTAAGCTTATTGATGTAGATGATAACGTTATATTAGAGGAGGATTAATATGTTAAAAAGTATTTATAATAATTACAAAAAGCAAGCAAGAAATACTGCTATTGGATGGTTCCTAACTAGTATAATGGTGGTTATTTTTATAAGTTTTACTATTGTAATGGTTGAATATGCAATTCCAAGTAAAAATATAAAGCTAATAATAATATTATCTATTATATATTTTTGTGTAAATATTTTCAGGGCGATTACTACTTTTTTTGAAGATATAAATAGTGAATCTTTTATAAAGGAATTGGAAGCAGATTATAGAGAAAAAATATATTTTAAAATCCAAGATTTAAAAGAGAGTGAACTTGATCAAATTAAAACAGGAGAAGTTTTGGAAAATATATTAAATGATACAAAAGAAATGGCAAGATTTTATAGTAATGGAGTAGTACGCTCTTACTGTGGTGGTATTGTAAGACTTTTAGGAACAATTTTTATATTAATGTATTTAAATGTTCCGATAATGATTGTAGCACTTTTTATTTATATTTTAGGTTTTATAATTACATATGTATTTAATAAAAAATCTATTGAATATATAAAATTAAAAAGAAAAATTAATGCTAAAATCTTGAATTGGTCTAATGATCAAATATATGGATTTTCAACTATAAAGACTTTATTAATTGAAAGCCAAAGAATGAAAGAATTGTCTGAATTAATTAAAGAATATAATGATGTTACAAATAAATTAGAAAAAAATATTAGAACTTATACATATTTATATGAATTTATTATTTCATTTATTATTGTATTTAATGTATGCTATGGTAGTATTGGAGTAGTAAATGGTTTAATTTCTTATGGGGCACTTACAGTTTTAGTAAGATATATTTCAAGCCCAGAAACATATGCTAAATGGGTTATAGAAGGATTTCAGATTAGAAATTTGGGTAGAATATCCTATAACAAAATAATGGATTTGTTAAACAGAGAAGAAGAAAATATTAAAATAGGAGAAGAAATAGATGCTATAAAAAAAATAAAGTTTAATAATGTTGACTTTAGTTATGACAATAAAAATAAGATTTTAACAAAAATTAATATTGAAGCTAATAAAGGAGACAAGATTGCATTAATAGGAAAAACTGGGTGTGGTAAAACAAGTCTAGTAAATTTAATATGTAGGTTTTATGATTTAAGTAGTGGAGAGATTCTAATTAATGAAAAGAATTATAAAAACTATAGTTTAGAAAGTTTAAGATCTAAAATAGGGTACATAATGCAAAATGTTGTTATTTTTGATGGAACAATATTAGATAACATAAATTATGTTAATAATGATGTAAGTAGAGAAGAAATAATTAATATTTGTAAGAAACTGAAAATACATGACAAAATAATAAATCTAGAAAATGGATATGATACATTTATTACTTCTGATACTGATTTGTTATCAACAGGAGAAAAGCAATTATTAAATTTTGCTAGAGTAATGGTAGAAGATCCCGAAATAATAATTTTGGATGAAGCAACGGCATCGTTAAGTTATAAATCTGAAATGTTAATTAGAAATGCTATAGATGAAATAACTAAAAATAAAATTTCATTTATAATTGCACATAGATTATCCACAATTAAAGAATGTTCTCAAATTTTATATCTTGATAAGGGTAAAATTGTTGAGCAAGGAACCCATAAAGAATTAATTAATGAGAAAGGTAGTTATTTCAAACTTTTAACAGAGGATAGTAAAGTTAAATAGATAATTAATGAGTTAGAAAACCGAAAAAATTCATTAAAATTAAAGACAATTAAATATGTTTTTAATATTATAGATTTTGGTATGAGTTATTATATATTATTGTAATAGTTTATCTATCTAAAAAATTTATATTTAAGTTAAAAACAATAACACATTTGGGTATTTATCATAAAATAATTTGAGGAGAGATTTTATGAATAATAATGTGAAGATTGTTGTAGATGCAGGACATGGAGGATACTGAAAAATCCAAAAATTATGAAATGACTATAAATGTTAGTAAATACAAGGATTTAAGGTACTTTGTTAAAGAAAGTATCTTTTTATTATATATTGATTTAAAAAATAAAAAAATTATAGTATAATGTTATTATTGTGAGGTGAGCAGATGAAAGAAATATATTGTGATGAAAGTAGACAGGATTTATTTTTTAATGAAAATTCAATAACTGATAATAATAAATATATCTTTATTGGTGGTATTATGATAAACAAGGATAATCGTAACAAAATTAAAAAAGAAATCAATGATTTAAAAGAAAAGTATAGCTTAAATAAAAAGACAGAATTGAAATGGAATAGAGTGACTACTAAATATATTAACTTATACAAAGAAATTATAGATGTTTATATTAACAATGATATTAATTTTAGAACTATAAGTATTGATTCTAGTAAGTTGAATTTAAAGAAATATCACAAAGATAATCCCGAACTTGGTTTTTATAAATTTTATTATCAATTGTTGAATCATTGGTTAAATAACAAAGATAAATTTATGATATATACAGATATAAAAACTTATAGTGATCCTAATGTGTTGAATGATTTAAAAAGATGTTTGAATAACAGAGAGCATCTTAATAGTGTTGAAAAAATATATGCTATTGAATCACATGAATCTGTATTTTTGCAACTAGAAGATATATTAATGGGAGCAACTGCTTACAAAAAAAATTATGGATATGATGGCAAGTCAAATGCTAAAGTAGAACTTGTGAAATATTTGGAAGAAAAATTAGGACATCCTTTATTACCAACACCTAAAAATGCATCAAAGTATAATTGGTTTGAAATTTGGCTATAATGAGTAAAATTCCTGAATTAGTACATTTATCAACGATAGATGAATATAAAAGACATTTTGTTGATAAGTATTGTAAAAAAGAATTAAAAACATTTGATGGCATTAGTGTTAAATTTTATGAAGACCAATTTGAACATGCATTTTATGAATCTTCAAATAAAAAGAAAAGAAATAAAGATGTTTTTTCAATAGATAGAGCAACTAGAATAGATTGGATAGAATATGTATTAAAAAATCCTAAAGCAGAATTGCATTTAGGTTGGGATAGAGATAAGAAAGTATATAATAAGGACAGACGAGTTGCAATAATTAGTCCAGAAGATTATGTAGTAATAATAAGATTAAATGGTAATAATAAAGCAAAATTTATAACTGCATATTATGCTGATAATTCAGCGTGTGAAATAAGAAAAATGCCGTTATGGCAATAACCTTAATTTTTGTTAAGGTTTTTATTTGCATAAAAAAACCATTGCTTACTGGCGCAACGGTTAAAGCCTCTATAAGTCCCAGACTATAAGTAAAGGACTAATAATGATGAATATAATACATCAACAAAAACTATTTGTCAAGATTTATTCATCAATATATATTATTCTTATCTTCAATAAAAATATACCATATTATTAAAAAAAATTCAATAAAAGTGAAAAAAATTGCAAAAAAAGTGAAAAATTTTACATTTTTCATAATTTTAGAAAGAGAGGATGATATATGAATTTAAATTATGCAATATTTAGAAGTGAACCAATTATGACTATTCCTGATTTAGCACAAATAGGTTCACATAATAAAAGGGAAAAGAAAGCATATAATTCTAACCATGATATAAAACAAGAATTAAGTAAAAATAATATTGAATTAGTACCCTTAACAGAAAAATATGTTAAGGGTTTTTATAACCTTACAAATGAATATAGAAAGCAACATGAAGAAAAACAAAAAATAGAAAGAAGTGATAGAAAAAAGACTTTTAATCAAATGCTTAATAAATCTAGAAATGTAGTTGCTGATGAATTATTATTTACTGCAACTTCAGAGTTTTTTAAAGAAATGACAATTGATGATATTAAAGATTGGGCAAATACATGTATGGAATTTGTTTATAATGATTTAGGATATACCAAAGAGCAAGTTCTTCATAGTGTAGTTCATTTAGATGAAAAAACACCACATATTCATTGTGTTGTTGTTCCATTAGTTAAGAAGTTTGATAATAGAACTAATACCGAAAGATACACTATAACTAAAAAAGAATATATAAAAGATAAAATACACTTATCACAATTACAAGATATGTACCACAAAAGATTAGTGGATAAAGGTTATGATTTAGAAAGAGGTATTAAGGGTAGTGATAATCAAAATATTAATATCAAACAATATAAACAAATGACTAAAAAAATAAATCATAGTTTGAATGTAAGAAATGAAAAATTTGATAGTGCTATGAATGAATTAGAAGAAAATATGAAATCAAATAAGAATACTATTTTTGATAAAGAATATGTAAAAGTAAAAAGAGAAACTTTTGAGAGTATGAATAAAGTTATTGATGAATCAAAAAAGGTAAGAGAAATCCAACCTAAATTACAGACTATTTTTAATGAAGTTGAAAATTATGATAATAGTTATAAATCATTAGAAAAAGAAAATAAAAAATATGCTAAAGAGGTAAATATATTAGAAAAAGAAAATAAAGAATTAAGACAAGAAAATAATAGTTTAATTTATAGATTAAATTATCTATTTGAATTATTAAAGAAATTTTTAAGAAAATTATTACAAAGAGGAAATGATTATACTAGAGACGAAACAGCTAAAATTGTTCAAGAATGTTATGATGAAAAAGAATTTGATATGAATGATGTTGTTAGTATTTCTAGAGGGACAACTAAACAAGATGAATTGTTTGAGTATATAGAAGCACCTGATTATTTAAAATCTAGAATTAAAGATTATGATAAATCCGAAAAAGCTAAAGATGATTATGAAATAAGTTTATAGCAGACATCTACCGAAATATAGAAAAATTTGATATAATATATTAAAGAATTAATATGCTTTAGGAAGTGATTGTGTGAAGTCATTTAGATTGATTATAAAAAGTTTTAAAAATACAAAATTTAGAATTGTCTTATATGTTCTATTTAGTTTAATTATTGCATATTTAACAACTCTTATACCTGTAATAATTCAATATTTTTTAGATGTGTTGTTAAATCAAAGTGTTTCTAATGTTATAATTGAAAAAATTATTAGTATTTTTAGTAATAAATTATCATTTATACCTGCAATGTGTTTATTACTTTTATTAGTTAAATTTATTCTTACATTTATAACTTATTTAAGAACAATAATTAAAAATAAAATAATCCAAGAGTTTCAATTTAATATTAAACAAACATTGTTTTATCACATTCAAAACTTAACGTATCAAGATTTTTATAAAAAGTCATTAGCAGATTTAGTACAAAATATGGCAGATGATGTAAAAGATATTGTAACATTTATTGATAAACAATTAACTTATATCTTAGATATTATATTAATATTGGTATTTGCTATTATACAATTATCTGGATTAGATATTCGATTATCATCAATTATGATAGTATCTGCTATAATTATGATTTTATTATCTATCTGGTTATTTAGAAAATCAAGGCCGATTGTTAAAGAAAGAATAGAGGCAAGAAGAAATTTGTATGATAAGATAGATGATAATTATTCAAATATTAAATTTATTAAAGTTAATAATCTACAAGAAGAAGAGATAAAAAGATTTGAAGAAGTTAATGAAAATAATTTTCTTACAAATAAGAAAAAGGTTGTTACTGATTCGATTTATAATATGACAGTAGCAAATATAACTAAAATACAAAATCCATTTATATTTATTTTAGGAACATATTTATATATTAAAGGTATTATATCTGTGGGTAGTATTTATGTTACAATTAGTTATTCAAATAAAATTGGTAGAGGGTTTCAATCATTTGGTGAAATGTTTGAATATATAAATACATTTGCAATCGCTTATACAAGGTTAAATGAATTATTAAACTTAACATTAGAAGAGAAAGAAAACAATATAAAAATAACTAATTCAAAAATAGTATTTAAAGATGCAAGTATTATTGTAAATGATAAAAAAATACTTACTAATTTGAATTTTAGTATTGAGCCAAATGAAAAAATTATGATAGTTGGTGCAACTGGTAGTGGGAAGTCAATTTTAGCAAAAACACTTGTTGGTTTTTATGATTATGAAGGTAGTATTACTATTGGTGGTTATGAAGTAAAAAATCTAAATAAGAAAAATATAAGGGATACCATTTGTTTATTACTACAAGATTCTTATCTATTTTCTAAAACTATTGCGGAAAATATAAAAATATTGATGCCTTATATGTCGGATGAAGAAATGATAACTCTATCAAAAGAATTTGCTTTTCATGATGATGTGGAGAAATTTAATAAAAAATATGAAAGTATGCTTGGTAAAAATGGTTTAACTCTATCCAAAGGTCAACGACAAAGATTAGTTTTAATAAGAGCTTTTACGAAGTTAAAACCAATAATGATATTTGATGATTCTTTTAGTGCTATTGACAGGATAAATAAAAAGACTATTATCGATAATTTAATGAGCAGTAATAATGATAATTGTACAAAAATTTTTATTACACATAATGTAAGTTTGGCTCCACAATTTAAAAAAATATTATTCATAGATGATGGGAAAGCATATTTTACTACTCATGAAGAATTATTAAATAATAATAATTATAAAAAATTATATGAATTAAGTTTAAATAATATAGGTGATGATTATGCTTAACAAGAAATCTTTAAAAGAAATGTTCAATTTCACTACTAATAAGAATAAAACTATTAAAATTTCTAGTATCCTATTTTTTCAATCGCTTCCATACTTATTGTTTTATCAAGAAATATTATCTTTGGTAGTAGATAAACATATGCCAAATCAAAATCTGAAAATGGTATGTATCTTATCAGGAATTTTATTAGTAATTATAGCAATTAGATTCGCATTTGATTATTACTCAGAAACTAGAAGAAAAAATTGTTATTATGATAATGATAGACAAATCAAAAATAAAATATTTAGTGCTATACAATATGCCAATATTAGTGAATTAGATAAAACGCAAACAGGTAACTTATTTGAATTAACTACAAATCAAAGTTTTAATGCTAGCCAACTATTTGTATGGAATTTTGCTGGAATATTTTCTGTAAGATTTCGAAGTATATTAATGATTTCAATAATAATGCTATTTATAAATTATAAAATATCTTTAATTATAATAGGAATATTTATATTGTCTTACATTATATTGTTACCATTTTATAATACTAATATGAAAAATTATCAAATGACATTAAAATCAATACTAAATCTTCAAGGAAAAATTAATGAATATATAGAAAGCTATTCAACTACAAAAACTTTAAGACTTGAAGAAATTAATATGGATGAAATAAATTCCATTTTAGAAAAAAGTAAAGAAAAATATTTAAAAACTAATAAAATTTTAGCATTACATACTTCACTTTTTGCATTAATAACTTTTTCGGCAGTAATAATAACATTAATCATTGGTGGTAATGAAATAATAATGGGTATAGGTGTTGCATCAACAGTTATGTTATTAGTTGATTACATAAGTGATATAAATGATCATATGCAAAGTTTATTAAATCATGCTCATGGCATACTTAGTAAGTATAATGCTTTTTTGCGAATACTTAAAATATCTTCAATTGCTAAAGAAGAAGATAATGGAATAAAAAATATCGATAAAATTAAAAGTATAGAATTTAAAAGCGTCAAAATGAGTTATGATAATGAAAATATAATACTTGAAGATATTAATTTAAAAATAGATAAGCCTATGACAATTGCTATTGTAGGAAAGAGTGGAAGTGGAAAGACAACATTCGTAAATTTAATACCTAGATTTTATGAATTAATGGATGGGAAAATATTGATAAACGATGTTGATTATAAAGAATATAAACTTAGTGAGCTTAGAAAAAATATATCATATGTTTTTCAAGAGCCAGTTATATTAAATATGTCTATAAAAGATAATCTAATATATGGATTAGGAGATATTGAATTTGAAGAAGTTAAAAATATTTGTATTAAACTTGGATTAGACGAAAAAATAATGTCTTTACCTAATAGTTATGATACAATCATAAATGCAAAAACAGATTTATTATCATTTGGCGAAAAACAATTATTAAGTTATGCAAGAGCAATACTTAAAAGTGGAGATATTGTAATACTGGATGAAGTAACATCTAATCTTGATTTAGAATTTGAACAAAATATTATCAATGCTAATAAAACATTACTTAAAGGGAAAATTGCATTTATAATTGCTCATAGATTAAATACAATTAAGGAAGCAGATTTAATTATATATATTGAAGATAAACATATTGAGGAAATGGGAACACACGAAGAATTATTAAAATTAAATGAAAAGTATTCTAAATTATTTATGAGTAAATAATATATTATTTTGCAGAAATTCAAAAGAAACTTTGTGACTAATGGATTTTTGCTTTTAACTATCTTTAAGACAAGATAGTAACACACTACGATATTGGCAAAGCCAATAACGGTGTGTGCCAAGGGAAAATCCCTTTGGAATCCCTAAAGCAACATATTACAAACTATTTGTAAGTAAATATGTTGCCTTTTTTATTGCATAAAAAAGAAAGAATACTATTACCACTTTCATGAGTGAACTCACAAAACGTGCCTCGTATTCTTTAATGAAAAATAACCTAATCAAAATGAAAATGAAAAGGTTATTTTTCTTTTAAAATACTTTCGTATTTTTTCTCTATTTCAGATAAATATCTTTCAATAGAGTCAGCTTTATCTAATAATGATTTATCTATATTATCTTGTTTATTTAAATAGTTATGTATTTCTTTAAAGTATTCACTAGTATCCATTGCTATATGTCTTTTTAGATCAATTATATATTCCATATGTTTTATTTCTTCTTTATATTCATTTAGTTTTTTATCATACATTTCATAACTAACAATGATTTCATCATCACCATATTTTATTGTTTCGTTAGAATATCCCGCAAGTTTAGCAGTTTTCTTAAATGGAATATCTAAATATTTTTCAAAACCTTTAAGAACTAGAATAGATGGTTTTACTCTAAATCCACTTTCAATATTATTTATTTCAGTATGACTAACTCCAACTAAAGAGGCTAGTTTTCTTGCCGAAATCTTTTTTTCTTTTCTAGCAATTTTTACTAATTCTGCAATGGTTTCTTCTTTTTTTAACATACAATCACGCTCCATTGATAAGTTAATTATATACTAAATAAAGTAAAAAGTAAACAAAAAAATGGAAACTTAGTTGACAAAATAGTAATCGCGTTGTAATATGTAGATATGGAAACTTAATTTCCAAAATAGAAAGGAGGATAAAATGAAAAGAAAATTAGATTTAACAAAACATAAAATTTGGAAAGATAAGAGTATTAAACCTGAAACTAAAGAAATATATGCCTATTTATATTCACAAGGTTTCAATAAAACAATAACACATGTAAATATTGGGGATATACAACAAATCTTATCAATTACAAATGTTGGATTTAGAAATAACTTAAAAATACTAGAAAAATTTAAATATATAGTATTTAAAGAATATAATCCAGGAATGTATGAAATTCATGTTTACTAAAATGATTAATAATCGTTAGTAAAACAAGGTACAGTAAATGTTCGGAGATTTATATTAGTACCTTTCTATATTTATTTTAGAAAAACAAATAGGAATTATAGTCCTTATTTATTATTTAAAAAGGTGATATATATTTATTTAGATTGTGATTTTATTATGATTCCAAGAATATTATTTAATGATAGTTCCTTATCTGAAACAGATAGAATGGTAATGGGACTTATCATATCACTTACCTTAAAGAATACCTATTGTTATGCAAGTAATGAATATTTAGAGAAGTATATTAATAAATCTCAAAGAACAATAAATTATTCATTGTCAAAACTTAAAAAATTAAAATATATTAAAGATTTGATTGGAACTTC
>URBY01000003.1 GCA_900546245.1 uncultured Mycoplasmatota bacterium
AAATGTTTACATTTTTTTAATAAAAAAATCAACCGATAATGGTTGGTTTCTTAATATTCAAATTACTAACTATTGATTTTCATTAGGAACTAATTTTTTAACTGGTACTTGTTCTTCATTTGATATTCTTTCAATTATTCCAGATTCTAATAATGCTTGATATTTTTCTATTTCTTGTGCTATAAACTCTTCATTTAGTTCAATTCCAGATTCTATTTCACTATTTCTTTTTTTCATCTTGAACTGAGTATGAATTTCAGTATTAAAATAACCATTAGTTGCTAAATCTGGATATTTTATCATTAATTCATCTTTAACTATATTACTCATTATTTCAACTAGTTGTGTCATAGATAAATCTGGTTTTCTATTCAAAATATATATAGCTAAATTCTGTAATTCAATAAATCTATCTTTCCTATCATTAAACTCTTCACCATGACTATAAATTTCTCTTTTATAATTTTGTGCTTCAATTATAGGATATCTTGACTCAGGTGAATTTTCTCCACAAATTAAACATTTATGGTAAGCAGAGTCTCTATAAAGATATAGTCCACACCAACCAATACATACACTAATATGATCACATTCCTTTTGTTGCTCTTTTATTTGTTTATTTACCTCTTCTAATTCAGATAATAATTGTTCTTTTCTTTGATCAAGACTTTGATTATATTTAATTTTATCACATACATTTTCATTTTTGTTAGTCATAATAAAAACCTCCCTTAATTTATACTACTTTATTTCATTTTTACATGTTAATATTCTTAATAACATATAAATTAACTTTATAAGATATCTATTTTTTTGCATATGGATTTGATGCATAATATAAACTTCTTTGACTCATAATTTTACTTTCTTCTAATTGTTCACTAATTACTCTATTTAAATCATACATACTTCTAGCATAATTAATATCAGATATTATATGTAATATATAAGAATCAACCATTGATAATTGTTCATATTTTTCTCTTCTTTGTTCCTCTTTTACTTTAGCACTTAATTGTTCTTTTGAAACATTACTTAATCTAGTTATTTCTTCTCTTGCATATTTCAATTCTTCAGATGTTAATTTTTTTAACATTAATTCTTCAATAGATTCATTACACATATAATCATATACTCTCATATAATCTTCTTGAGAACATTCACTTGTGCCATATACCATAAATAATCCAGCAAAAATTTTATTTCTATTATAATTAGTAACTTCTTCTATTTCTTCATAAGATAACTCTGATTTTTTTGAATCAAGATATTCAATTCTTTTCTTTTCAAATTCAGGTTCATAAGATAACCATTTAATCCATTCAATAATAGGTGAAACATTACCAATTGTATTTCTAGGAATAATTTTACAATTAATACCCATTTTAATCATTTCTTTAGTCATAATTTTATTAAAATCACTCATAAACAAAATTTCCCTTCTCCATTAACCAATATTTTATCACACTTTATTAATTAATACTATATTTTTTTAAATAAAAAATCAATCTATACCGATTGATTTCTTAATATTCAAATTGGTGCAGGTGAAGGGACTTGAACCCCCACTCCGTAAGGAACTAGATCCTAAGTCTAGCGCGTCTGCCAATTTCGCCACACCTGCACAATTATATAAATGGTGGACCCTGTAGGACTCGAACCTACGACCGCCCGGTTATGAGCCGGATGCTCTAACCAACTGAGCTAAGGGTCCATGACAGTATTAATCTTACCATAATTTAAATAACATTTCAATATATTTTATTAATTTTTTGACAATATTTTTTACTTTTTATCTTTTTTCATTAAATTATATTACAATAATTACAATTTATTAATACTTTTCATTTATCTTTTCTACTATTACATTTTTAAATTTATTCTTAAAATTATTAATTACACTTTCTTCTGCATATACATCTACACTTTCTATTGATACATCATTTATATCTTTTTCTAGTTCATTATATAAATAATTTGAGCTTAATACATTTAAATATTCCTTCTTTAAGGTATCTATTCCAGTATTAATACTTGAGTTATCAAAAGAAAAATATTCCTTATCCGTAAAATAATCTTTTAAATTTTCATCATACTTTACATATATTTTTGTTATGTAGCCATTATTAATAAAAGGAGTTAATTTTAATTTAATAGTTCTTATTGTTAATGGTTCTTTAGAAAATATTAATTTATAATGATTACCATTTCTTTCATTCTCCATAAAAACAGTTTTAGAATCATTATTTTTTCCTATAAAAATAAATAAAAAAAGAAATAATATAATAATTAAAATTATTTTAAATATAGTTTTCATACATATCACCTTTTTTATTTTCTGACAAAATACTACATTTTATTCAAAATTTTGATATAATTAAGTTCATGAGGTGATAAAGTATGAAGATTGCGGTTATTGGCGCAATGGATGTTGAAGTTGAAAATTTAAAAACAACATTAAATTTAAAAAAAGAAGATAATAATGATATTTATGTAGGAATTTCTTGCAATAAAGAAATAATTCTTAGTAAAAGTGGTATTGGTAAAGTAAATTCTGCGGCGAATACACAATATATAATTGATAAATATATGCCAAACTATATTATTAATACCGGATGCGCTGGTAGTTTAACAGATAAATTAAAAGTTATGGATACAGTTATATCATCTTTTGTAACATATCATGATTTTACTCCTATTAGAATTATGAAATATTCTACTCCTGATGATGGAAATATAAAAGCTGATGAAAAATTAATTAGTATTACAGAAGATATATTAAAAAAAGAAAATGTTAATTATTATGTATCTCCTATTACTAGTGGTGACTGTTTTGTTACTGATTCTAAAGTAAGAGATGAAATATATAATAGAACAAAAGCAACTATTGTTGATATGGAAAGTGCAAGTATTGGTCATATATCAAGAAAAAATAATGTTCCTTTTGTATGTATTAGAACTGTTTCTGATTTTGCTGATGGTAATGATGATTTTGAAAAAGAAGCAGGAGAAAGAAGTACAGAAATAGTAAAAAAAATTATAGAAAACCTATAATTTTTTTATTTATCATATTTATTCATTATATAAACAAATGCATCACTATCTGATTTTACAACAAATATTACTTCATTTTTATCATAATTATCAAAGTACATTATTGGTTTATTTAAATTCTTTTTAGCGTCTACTAGTTCATCAAAGTTTGATACTTCCATCACTTGTAAATCACCTAATTCTGGCATTGAATTTACATTTACAATCATTTTATCATATTCTTTTAATACCCTTTTTAATTCTAAATTATATCCACTCATTTTTGGCATTATTTTAAATATAAATACAAAAACAAATATTACATATAATATATCTAATTTATAAACTATATCACATAAAAGTGAGAATAAAGTATACCCTTCTTTTGTTTTCTCATAGTTATTAATTGAACCATTATTATCTATTGTAGTTATAAAGTCTTTTATTTCTGTTGTTTCTTTTCCAAGAGGTACAATTACTTTTAAATCATAATTATTTTTAATGTCTTCATTTATACCTTCTTTTTCGCCATTTATATTTACATTTACAGTTATTATTAAATTACCATCCACATCTACTGGATATTGATTTTTAAAATTAGTAACAAGCTTATTATAATCACTAAAATTAATATTAAAATCATCATTTATACTAATAGTATCTTTTTTATCTTTATTATAACTATTTTTTCCAATTACTTTACTATCCTTATATAATATTTTATCTGATGAACCTTTTTCACTTATTATTGTTTCTGCAAGTATTTCATATGAATAATTATAATTTGCTATATCAGTTGATTTTAAACTATAATCAAGTTTAAATTTTATTTTATCTATCATATCAGATATAAAACTTCTTTTTTCACTAATACATTCATCTTTTATAATATCATTTTTATTTAAACAAACTAAATAAGATAACTCCCCTGTTTCATTATAAGATAATGATTTATTTACCTTATTTGTTTTATAATTTATAAATAACGCTATTGAAGAAATCATTAATACTAAAAATATTATTACTAAAAATACTATAAATTTTATCCAGTTTGATTTTTTCTTTTTTGTTCTCATATATTCACTTCCTATTTTACTAAAACTAGTTTAACATATTTTAATGATATAAAGAATATTTTTTACACTTTTTACATAAGTTTTACATATTTTTAATGTAAAGAAAAATGATGCATATGCACCATTTTAATTATTTATTTTTCTTTTGTCTTACTATATCATGAGCAATATTAATACCAAAGAATACAATAAATATTATAAATACAATAATAAAGTTATGAGTTAATAATTTAGATTCAATTGTTACTAAACTTTCTCTTAATAAATCTATTGTATATGTCATTGGAAGAATTGGATGTAGCCATCTAAATCCTTTTGTTACTGTTTCTATTGGGAATGTTCCTCCTGCTGCGGCTAATTGAAGTACAAGTAAGATAAGAGCAATAAATTTACCAATATCTTTAAAGTTTACTATTAATAATTCAATTATAGCAACAAATGTATTAGCAATTAATACTATTGAAACATAATATAATAAAACGTTAGTTATTTCAAAGTCTAATAATATTTGTAATAATATTCCAAGTATTATACCTGCGAGCGTTGCAAGTCCATGATAACATAATGTTCTTTGTAAAAGATTTGGATTATTAATTGATAACCTTTTAAATCTTTCTTCTTTATCAAAGTATAATACTATATAAAGCATTAAACATCCAACCCATAATGCGATTGATATAAAGAATGGTGAGAATGCAGTACCATAACTTGATACTTCATTAACAGCTTCTGTATCAACTTTAACAGGTTCATTACTATATTCTTTTAATCCATTTACTTTTGCTACTTCTTTTTTAGTATTTTCAATATTTTCATTTAATTCGTTTTTAGCAGATGATACACTATTATTTAAAGTATTTATTCCACTATTTAAGGTATTTGCTCCATCATTTAAAGTATTAATACCATTCATTATTTGTTCAGAACTACTATATAATGTGTTTGCTCCATCAAGAAGACTATTTGCACCATTTTGTAGTTTAGTTATTTTTTCATTTACTGTACCAAGTGATGATACACTACTATTTAAAGTATTTATTCCAGCATTTATTTCTTGATTGCTTGAATTTAATTTATTACCACTAATAGTTAAATAATTTATAGCATTTGTTCCACCATAATTTGGATTATTAGCAAGCATTCCTTTTGCAATTAAGCATGCATTCTTATCATATTCTGTTATTGTACTATCTCCTGCTTCTATTCTTGCACATGTTGTACTTACAACTATACTTGCTAAATTATTAGTGTTTGCAAGTGCAGAATTTACACCTGTCACATAACTATTTAAACCAGTTGTAAATGCATCACTACCATTTTTTAAATTTGTAACACCAGTTTGCATAGTAGATAGTCCACTTGTTAACTGATTAAATTCTTTTGCTCCACTAGCAAGTGTATTTGTACCACTTTGTAAACTTTTTACGCCTTCATTAAATTTAGTATAGTTTTGTTTTAAACTTTCTGTACCACTTGTAAGTGTATTTGATCCTTCTTTTAACTTTTCAGTTCCATCATTTAATTTATCAAATCCATCACTTATATTTTCAAGTTTATCAGGTACTTCTTTAACTGTATCAGATAAAGTACCTACTATTTCTGAATTTACTTTATTATCTAGATTTTTTTCAACTACATTAACTACATTGTTAATTATTTGACTTGCTAGATAATTTGATTTTTGGTTAGGTGAATAAGTGATAGTTGCATGTTTCTTATTTGTTGTACTAGCACTTTCCATACTTTCTGTAAAATCTTCTGGAATATTTATAACAGCATAATAATCTTTATTATAAAGACCATCTTCTGCCTTTGTACTATCAACTACTGATAATTTTAATTTTTTACTATCCTTTATTTCTTTTACTAGTTCTTCACCCTTAGAACCTTTATCTTCATTTACTATTGCGACAGGTAAATTATCTATATTACCTTCACCATATGGATTCCAATATGCTTTTAAATAGAAAAAGCTATACATAAATGGAATTATTAATACGGCCGCAATTATGACATAATTAAAAAACTTATGATTTTTATTTTTCATATTTAAAACCTCCCTAATTTAATAAACCATCTTTTAATATGTTTGTAACTTCTTTGGTTACTTTCTCTTCATCAATTTCTCTATCATATTCAAATAATATTGATGAATATACTTTGTAAATAATAAATGCAGTTAAATGTGCATCACATTTCTTTATTGTTTTATTTTGAATTTCTTGTTTTATTTTTTCTTCTATATAGTTAACAATTTCACCATCATAAAACTTTAAAAAAGAAATACATTCTGCAGTATTATTTTTAGATATCTCTTTAATAATAGTCTTTATTAAATCGCTATTCTTTCTAAAAAGTAATGATTCATAAAGTATTTTAGATACTCTATCTATAAATGAAGTGCTGCTATTAACATCATTTTCTATTTTTTCTTTCATACTTTGAAGTTCTTCACTTGCAAAATATTTAAACATTGCTTCTTTATCACTGAAGTAAGAATAAATAGTTTTTTTAGTAACATTTGCTTCTTTTGATATTTCATCCATAGATACTTTTTTATATCCATACTTAGTAAAAAGATCTCTTGCTGCGTTTATTACTTCCTCTTTTTTATTCATTTTATCACTTCCTATACCAATATACCAATTCAGTATACCAGTATAGTATATGACTGTATTAAAAAAATGTCAACTTTTTTTGACAAAAATTTTAAAAAAAATAGACTTATTTAGTCTACTAGATTATTTTCTTATAAATTGTATGAGTATATTTAATACCATTTTCTTCATTTTTATCTAATATTATTTTACTATAATTAGATTTATCAAATTCTGGAAAATAAGTATCTGCTTCTTTGTCACTTGCATCGATTTCTGTCAAATATAATTTTGATGCATAATCTATAAATTCTTTATATATACTAGCTCCACCAATTATAAAAACTTCTTCTTTTTTATTTTTATAATCTATAAGGAATTCTCTTATACTTTTGTATATTAAAACTTTATCAATATTTTGATGTGTAATTACAATATTATTTCTTTGTGGTAATGGTTTACCAATTGAATGAAAAGTATTTGCGCCCATTACAACAGTTTTACCAATAGTTTTTTCTTTAAAGAACTTTAAATCATTTGGTATATTCCATATAAGTTCATTATTTTTACCAAGTTCATTATTTTTTCCAATTGCCGCTATCATAGATAATTCCATATATAAAACTCCTTCACTTTCATAAAAATATTATCATTAAATAATCAAATAATCAAGAAAAAAAGACTTTTGGTATTTTTAAATTTAAAATAACATCTTTATTAGTTCCAGTATTTATTACCTCTGCTAAAGTAGTTTATTCAACAGTTTCTGTTTGATCTACTGTAATTGTAGTAGAACCATTTTCTCCTTTAGGTCCTATAGGACCAATATCTCCTCTATCACCCTTAGGTCCTTGAAGATTCATATCACCTTTTGGACCTATTTCTCCCTGTGGACCTATTGAATCTGGATCACCTTGTAGTCCTGTTGGACCTAATACATAACAATATTTACAACTATTTTCGCCTTCTAGTATTTTCTTTGACTTTGAAAAATCATCACAACAAAAGTCCTTATTTATATTATTCATATATATTACTCTCCCAATATAATTTATGATTAACTAGTGGGATTTGGAATATATTTTAAGATTTTTATTCGTTTTTAGTATAGGATTTTAACTATTTTTATAAAGATACTAAAAAAATATATTCTAAAACAAGAATATACTTTACTAAATAGTCTTAATTTTTGACTTAAAGGTAGACATTTATTTTTATCAATCTCATAATCATTGCTTGAATCTATTACTTTATTTAGATAAGATACATCTAATATAGGATATCATTTATCAAGTAGCGTGTTTGCAGTTGTTTTAAATTTTTTAAAATTTAATTTTTATTTCAGAAAAACCATATTTTTATTATTTTTATAATAACTACTCAACAAATTTCACACCTGCCGATGGTCAAAATGTAACTAATCTTTATTTTAACTTATTTAAATCAACTATCCCAGATGAACTTTTAATATAATCTATAACTTTATTTTTTGCTATTTTTCCTTGTAATAATCGTTCATATATAATCAGTAAAGTTTTACTATCTATGATTAGTGTGCTATTTTTAATAGCTAAGTCTATTTGCATTTGATTGATATCATCACGCAATATTATATCTTTTGTACGTTCATAATTCATAATAAGTATTTTTTTTATTTGCTCTGTTGCACCTTCTTCTTGTAATTTATCAAGATATTTTGAATAATGAACTTCCAATTGAGAGATATTTTCATATTTAACATTAGATGTTACACCCTTTATTTCACCAATATATGTAATACTATCTTTTTTAAATAAGAAATCTTCTCTCTTTTCATCGTTAAAATCAGATAGTGAAATATCAAAAATATATTCTATTATTTCAAATACAACTTCAACTAAAGCAGCAGAATTATTATATAAAATTGATTTATATCGTAAATTATCTTGCAATTTTTTATTAGATTGTTCAATTATATCTTTCTGTATTTTTATTTGTTCCTTAGCCTGTTGTATATTATTATTTTGAATATCATCATCATTAAAACTATACTTATAAAGCCACTCTGGGTATTCTACATCGTCATTTAATAACCCAATTCCACGAAGATAATTGTCTAATATGCTAGAATTTGTACTTTGAATAATATTTAATGAAGTCATAATGATATTTTCACTACTAATAGAAGTAATCTTTTCACTATCTTTTGAAATAGTTAGTTTTTCAAACTCATCGTTATCAAAATAAAAAGATGCTTTTATATATTCCGATTCGATGACTGTAGTACTATTTTCATAAACAATGTTAAATCCTTCAATTGGTATCAATTGAGAAAGTATTTTGCTAAAAGTAGGCAACATATCCTTCAATTGCAAATTATGAAATTCATTAAAATATTTCCAATGATAATTAAGATTTTGAGGCAAACATATAATAATCTTGGATTTCTTACTATTGCTTATCATTTTCTTTATACTTGCAAAATCACTTGACATCTTACTATTTAATGATGGTTTGTCTTCTGTTGTTCCTTTATTAGTCCATATTTCTGTTGAAGACAAATCAATTACATTTATTTCATAATTATCCAATGCTTCAAGTTTGTTAAAATCTCTAATATCAATCTTAATATCATAATCGTTAAATTTACTTGGCTCATAAGTAACTAATTGAATTTTTTTCACTTGTAATCACCTCTTTACTGCATTTCAATTTCTTTTTCATCTACATATTCGTAGTTTAATACATTATTACTAGTAACTACACTTTCACCAAGTTCATTTTCTAGATCTTTTCTTGCATTACCAGCAATTTTACCACCACGCCTTGCTACTTCAATATTTTCATTTAATCCTTTAGGGTTTTTCTTCTTAGCAATTTCTCTTGTTGCTATTTCTCCTAAATCAGCTAATGCTACTTCAACATCTGTCATATTATCTCTTAATGATTCTTTTCTAAGTCCTTTAAATGATTTATATTGTTTTGCAGTCATTCCAGACCATTCTTTATAAATTTCATTTGTTAGAATTGCATATTCTTTTGATTCAGTTATTCCGCCATCTTTCCATACATCAGTAAGTTGTTTTCTATCTTGAATACCCTTAATTCTTTTAGCAATCCATTTTTCATCAAAACCTTTGGATCTATATAAATCGATCGCTCTTTGTGCTGCTAGCGATGGATCAAATGTCTCATCTATTCTCTCACTGCCTAATTTTGCTAGCCATTGTTTAATTGGCTCTGCATTCTTACTAGGAATTGATTCAATAATTCTAAACATTCCTTCAATATCAACTACATCAGTATTATAATATTTACCATCAGAAGATTTTAATTTCAGTTGGTTACAACTTGTAACCGACTCATTTCCTTCTTGTTTTAATCTATGTTTTAAAACTTTCCAATAATTTCTTGGGTTATCACTTTCTGAAACAACTCCAACTATATCAACAACACTTATAAAGTATTTTTCTTGTTCTTTGTCCCAAACAGTTCTAATTGTTTCATTGTTAAATATTTTATTTACTAAATGCATTTTATCTTGATTCATCGATTACCTCCTTGCTAAATTTATTTTAATTTTACTTCATCAAAATTGATTAATTCACTTACTACGTTTTCATTACTTATTTTTGTTTGTTTACCTTTATAAATAGTTAATTTATTATCTTTAATTTCACAATCTAATACTAAATAATAATCATTAGTTGTATAGGCAATCACTTTGTCATTATCAATTATCCTATATGACTTATTCATAGCAATATTTAAACCATAACTTGTTAAAAATGAAAATATCAACAGTATTAAATAAAAAGGTATTATTTTTAAAACGTTTGGCAAATTATTTGCTTCACATGTTTTGTTTCTTTCTTTTTTATCCATTTTAAAAAATATGTATGATATCACTATTTCGATTACTATTAGCAAAACAACATTGAAAATAGATTGCCATGATAAGATTTTAATACTAGTTGAAGCACCAACAATTTATTTGACATTTGTATGCATTAATTTAATACATCTGCAAGTTCTTCTTTCACTTCATCTAAATCATATTCATTATTCCATTGAAAACACTCTAATAATTCCCCAGCTTCAATGCAAATACTTTTAGCTAAGTTTTCTGGAGAATGAAATTGACCCCAATCTCTTTCTTCATTAAATTTTTCAATCTTTTCTTGTAATTCTTCCATAAGATACACCTCTTAAATTTATATAATTATTATATCACAGATTTCGACAAATTTGGTAGGGCTTGGGACATTTTCCACATACGAATTTCGTACGGGAATACAAATTCAGTGCTAGCTAGACAATACATCTACTCCTAAACCAATTAATTCACATTAAAAACTCTATCAGTTTCATCTGACAGAGTTCTGCTTTTCAATAATATTTCTTTAATATCATTGGATTATCTTTTACTATTTTTAAATTATATTTTATTTTTAATATCTTCTTTATAGATGGTATTAATTTATCAATATCACATCTTACATTAAATATATCTATTGCTGAATTAATATGGTTATAAAGTGGTGCTTTAGAAAGTACTTTCTTGTAAAAATTATCTGCTAGGTAAAAGGCTACTACATCTGGTATTATAAATTCTTTTAGATAGTTATCATAATTAATACATACTGGTAAATATATTTTTTCAAATTCTTCATCTGTAATATCACACATAGATATACTCCTTTAGAATTATTTCTTCTGCAATATTTTTAATATTATTCATTTTACTTTCCCAAAGCATTTGATTATTTTCTTTTAATTGTTCATTAATATTTTCCTTTTCAGCCAGTTCTATAATTAATTTCTGCACCTTCTCCATAACAGTAGTATCTATATCATGAAGATATTCATTTAAAGTATCATTAACAAGTAAATCAAAATATAATCCGAGTTTGTATTTCTTAATATATTCTAGTCTTAATAATCCATATTTTCCTATATTAAATCTTTCCTTATCTTCTAATTTTAAATTAGGTAATAAATAATCACCTTTTCTAGTGTAACTAATATTCATAACATTTCTCCATTTCTTATTATTTTTGGGCTTTAATTGTTATACTTAATATTTGTTACACAATGACTATCGCCACCTGCAGAAAGTGTATATTTTTTTAAAAACATGAGTGTAATCTTTTAATAAAAAATTGTTAAAATCAACACCTATCAATTATATTATATTCTTTATTTATATAAAACTTCAACCTCTTACAAAATGAATAAAAAAATGCTAGATCTTTCGACCTAGCTTCAGGGGGAAATATTAATATCATTTCATAACAATTTATTAATTGATTAAAGTCTTACAAAATAAGGCTTTTTCTTTTATCAAAATTTATCAAAGTTTATTAAAATAACTCTATATTTAACATTTAGTATCTAGTTTTGGTATCTAGAAAATTATAACAAATTATATTAATATAATTCTTATTTATTATATATTAAAATTTAAACACTCATTTTCTTCAACTATTTTATACCCCAATTTCTCGTATGTCTTTTTTCTTTTCAAAAACATATTACGAGTTTTCGAAAAATTATCATCTATATAATCATAAATTAATATCTCTTTTTTGTTACTATCTTGCCTATGTAATCTTCCAGCATATTGTGTCACTCTAGTTTGACCTGAAATAGGCATTGTTAAAAATAATACATCAAGTTTTGAATCATCAAAACCCTCACCAATATATGATCCAGTAGCTACTATAATTTTATTCTCTTTATTTTCATTTATTTGATTATTTAATTCCATATAAATTTTAAGAACTTTTTTACCAATTCCACCATAATATTTAAAAATATTATTTGTATATTTTGATAATTTGTCATAAATATAATTCATTAATTCTAATCTTTCTGTTAAAACTAATATATTTTTTCCATTATCATATTCATTTTTAATATCTTTAATAATCTTTTCACTGCGTATAATATCTTTTGCTATCAAATCATTAATTTCATTTAATTCATAATTATCAATATTTTGATTTGCAAAATTCAAATGACTTTTCTTCGCAATTACTTTCATCGGAATATTTAATTTTTTATTAAACTTTAAACTATCCACTTTATATCTAATATCACCACATTGCATCTTTATAATTGGCGTATGTCCATTTTCTCTTTCAGGTGTTGCTGATATTCCATATACATATTTAGCGTTTCCAGTGTTAATTGCTTGTTCAAAAGTATATGCTGCGGTATGATGACATTCATCAATTATAATCATTCCATAATTTTTAGCAATATCTAAAACATTTCCATTATTCCATAATGATTTGATACTCGCAACATCTATAACATTAGTAATATTCTTTTTCTTACTACTTATCTCGCCAACTTCTTTTACATCTAAAAACTCTTTAATTCTATCTTTCCATTGATTTAATAGTTGAATTTTATTTACTAATATTAGTGTATTAACTTTTCTTTCTTCTATAATTTTACAACCAATTACTGTTTTTCCAAATCCTGTCGGAGCACATAATATACCATTATCAAATTTTAATAAATTATCTATTGCTATTTGTTGTTCTTCTCTTAAAGTACCATTAAATTTAACTTCTATTTTATTTCAAACAAATCTCTCATCTTTACTAATAATTTCAATGTTATTAACATTACATAAACTTTCTAAATAATCATATGTTCCTCTTGGCAATTTTAAATATTTTTCATCTTCTTTACTACAATCAATTACCATAGGAACATTATATACTGACATTCTTAATTTTTGTTTTTTATAAAATTCAGGATTAGCAAAAGTAGCAAGTCTTCTAAAGCTATTTTTGACTACTCCATCAAGATTAGCTTTATCAATATATACCATATCCTTTAAAATTACTTTAATACTTTTAGGATAATCTATATTATTTTTACTCTTTACTTTTACTTCATTTTTCATATCAATTATTTCATGGCTGATATCAATAGTTTCATTAGACAATTTTTTTATTTTTTCATAAACCTCTGTTTCAGTTAATTTATGTACAGAACTTAAATATTGTATTTGATTTTTTATTAAAACAAAATTTCTATCAACAAATAATGTATTTCCATATTTAGATGGTTCATTTTGAAATGGTAATGCTATTAAATTACCATATCCACCTTTTGGTAATGTATCTTGATTAGGAAACATCCTATCAAAAGATGTAATAGAAATATTTGATATTTCCATAGTTTTAGATAATAACAAACTACCTAATTTTCTTGCAGTTATCGCTTTTATATTAGTATCAAAAAACATCCATATATGTATTCCATTACCAGATCTACTACGTTCTATGGCAATAGGTACTTCATACTTATCGCAAACACTTACAAATGCTAGTACATCACTTTTTATATCTTTTTTTGAATCTTTATCATCAAAATCTAATGATAGAAAAAAACAAGTATCATTTTCTAAAAGAGGATAAATACCTATTGGATGATTTCCATACATATGCTTATAGATAGTATCTTTTGATATTGGTTTATTTTCCCTATATTGGCAAGTTTTACATTTTTTACCCATTGTTTTATTACATACACTTTTTTTCCATTCATTTGCACATGCAGGTATATAATATTTAATATTTGGATTATTTTTATCAATAGATAAATAAGGATATACATCATTTCTTCCTTTAAAATAATTCATAAATATTTTAACTGAATCTTCACGATTTGAAGTATCCATAGCTGAATTTGTTGTTATTTCATTAAGTTGTTTCTTTAATTTTTCTACTTCTAATTGTAATTTTCTTATTTCTAGTTCTTTTGCTTTTATTAAATTTAATATTTCACTATTATTCATAAAATTATGCCTCAACTAGTTCTAATGAAGATATAAAGTCTAAAATTGAAATAATCGTATCATCTATAGATAATTCTAGCCAATTATTTTTTGCCGTATTAACCATGGATTTAAATCTCTTGTTTGATAATGTGAATTTTAAACTATTTTGTAACTCAGCTATATCATTTTCTTCAATTAATTCATTTTTAAAAATTAATTTATCTAAATAAGTTAAAAAGCGGTACTTATCAAAATCACTTTTATTTATCAAATAATAAATATCAAAAATGTCTTTATATCTAGTTGATGTAATGCCAAATTTTAATAATGACTTTATTTTTTCTACACATATTTGTTCTTTTGAATTAGCAAGTAAAATAACATTATTAGAATGAGTCCCTAAATCAAAACATAATTCATCTTGGTCTATATCGATATCTTTATGTACACCTATATCTAATTTGGTAGAAAATATATTACCAAAGTTATCAGATATTTCTATAAAAACTCTCTTACCATCATAATCTTGATGATGAAGTCTTTTTATTGGTGAAGTAATTTTTATTTTAATATCTTTATCATTTAATTTTTCTATAAATGCTTCTATTGCAGAATCATCTAAAGAATATCTTATAAAATCTATATCTAAATCTTGTGTTGCTCTTCTTATATCTTTAGAAATAGCCATCATTACAACTCCGCCCTTAATTGTTACATTTTTATTTAAGCTAGAATTGCTTATTTGAGATAAAATAATATCTTGGCAAGTTTTCGAAATAGCATTTAAATTTGAATATCCACTCGCTAAATAATTATTAAATATTGTACTTATATTCATTAAAACACCTCTTTCATAATAACATCATACAAGTGATTTTCTATTGAAAAATTACTTATGTATTCAGCTATTTTTTTTGCATTAAGGGTATCTTTAATTTCTCTATAATTTTCAATTATCTCTTTATAATAATCGAAACCTATCGAATTTCTATTTCTTATTAATTCTATTAGCATTCGTTCTTTGTCATAAATTTTAACTTCAACACCATTTATATTTAAAGTCGATTTCCCAATATCAAAAAACTTTTCTTGATAATATACAACTTTAATTCTACTATCACTAATTTTAGTACTATCCCTTTTTAATGCAAGATATTCTTTTTCAGGAATAACATCTGTTAAATTATGATAATAAAATGCACTATCCATAGTAAATATTGCATTAGGATATTTTTTTGATATTATTTCTAAATAATTCACATTCTTTTTATCACTGTAAATTCCTTTTTCAATTTTAAATATTTTTCCTTCTTCAATTAGTTTTTTTATTTTATAATTACTTTTATATTTTTTTATAAGTTCTTTATATAGTAATATCATTTTAATCACCTCTCGATATAATTTTAAACTATTTTACCACAAAAATCAATCTATTGTGGTATTTTAGTGAAAAGTGATAAATTTAGATACCAGAATTAATAAACTATATTAAACTTATACAAATTTATTTATGTTTATACTCTAATTATTTTAAATTCAAGCAAAAAAAATGAGAGCTTTTGCTCTCTTCAGGGGGTGATTAGGTTCCATATTGGTCAATATTTTAAAAAATGATAAAACTCTTTATTTATAAGGGTTTATGTACATATCAGTTTATTTAAGTTTATTCGAATTTATGTGTTTTTAGGTACTTTAAGCACCTAATTACGTACCTAAAATTACTTAACTAATTTTGTTAAAAGTTCTACAAATCCAGTAGGATTTTTTTGTATATCTTCTTGTAACTTTTTTGCTTCTTCAGCCAAAAAATCAACATTTTCTTTATTCTTTTCTAAATATTCCTTATTAAAATCGGCATATAACAATTTATTTAGTTTTTCCATCTTTTCTGGTGTAACCTTTTCTTTAGGAACATCACTAATTAAAACATACCATCCTAATACGACATATGTAATATCAAGTGGATCTTTTTTATAATTACATAGATATTTTAAACATAAATATAATAACATTTCAACAAAATAAGTATTTTGTTTTAAAGCAATAACATATATACCTAAATCATCATCTTTTTCAATTTCAATCATAGCATTAACCAATATCGTACTATGAGTAAATAAACACATTTTATCATAAAACTCATCAAGCATGTCTTTTAGATTTCTATTACTCATTTCTATAAATAAGTCTCCATCCAATTTACGTAAGACTTTTCTAAAATCATTTCTTAATTTTTGAGGTTTAGTATATTGTCTAGTTGTATCATCTATAGATAGATTTATAAATTCTTTATAAGTGTTTTCACTTTCATTAATCATCATACCCATTATAAGATTCTCAAAAGCAGATCTTAATAATGAGTTAGCATCCACTACTTCTTTACTGTTAATAAATTTGTGAGCATTTTTCAATGTTTTTCTAGTTTGATTTAATAAGTTTATTGTTTCTGGTCTTTTAAATTCTTTATCATTTTCTAATTCTTTAAAAAACTTATTAACATATCTTCTCATTACCATAACAAATTTAGTCTTACATTTTTTACGTGCTAATTCTTTTAACTCAACAAGCTTGTCTTTTTGTAATAGATATAGTAATTGTCTCAATTGATCATCCGTTAATTCTGATTGAATCTTTTTTATATCTTCTTCTGTAATCAAAGAAACCACCTCACATTTTAGCTATTATTATACCATATGCAATTAAAGAATCTATATTAATATGTTAATTCTAATCAGACTTAAAAAGCAATCAAATAGATTGCTCTTTATTCTTCTACATCATTTTGTTCATTAAGTTCAACTTCAAGAACAGGAATAATTATATCTAACTTATTTACAATTCTTTGTTGTTCTTCAATCGGAGGAAGTGGAACCATCATATTCATAACATGATCTAACTTTAAGTTTGACTGAGCTGAACCACCACCCTTTCTTGAAACACCATTGTGGAAATAAAATGAATTAATTACATAATATAAAAACTTTATCATTCTTTCATCAAGGCATGTTAATTTAAGAACTCGTTGATTTAATAATGCATAATCATTCATATCATATATTGCTGTTTTTCCTAGTGGTTCTGGATTGCTTGATTGAGATGACAAACACATTAGTAAATCTCCCTTAATTATTTTTGAATTTAGCATTTTATCAGTAGGATTAGATATATAATCTGTCTTACTATTTAATTCAACTTTAAGCTTCATTAGATTATTACTTTTTATAACCGGTACACCAGTTTTAGTCTTAGTCATTTCAGATGATTTGAAGGCATAACCATTTTGATATGATACCAATTCTGATAATCTTACCCACTTCCAATTATTTGGAATAACAAAAGGAACTTCTGCTTCATTTATAGCATTAATATCAAATAATCTTTTTTTATCAATTAATTTTCGCTTTTCACTTATAGATTGTAATGTTTCAATTACACTTGAATCGCCAGTTTTTGATAAATCAAATTTACCTTCAATCGCATACTGTACAATTGAATTTTTCATCTTTTTAGGGAAGTTCATATTGACATCTATTAATTGATTTATCAATCTGCCTATTGTATTATCATAGTTAAATTCATCACATTTATTATTTAGATAATCATTTAAGTTTGTTGTGATATTTTTTAATTCGTTTTCAAGTGATTCTCTCTCATCTATAAATGTATTTATTGTATCCTTTGGATTTAATACTTTTTCAATTTTTACAGGATAATTACAATATTCTAAATTATATCCATTATTAATTATTTCATCCATTGGAATATATTTAGATTTCCAATATGTATTATCATCATCGGAATTAATTTCATCTTTGATATCTTTTCTATTATCCCACCAATTAATAACATCATTAAAATGTTTTAACTCAACAGGTTTTGTTTTACTAAATGCTTTATAATCCTTGGGCAAATCCATTCTATAATACCAGATTCCATCTGTTGATCCTGTTTTATCAAAGAATAGTAAATTTGTAGCTATAGGTGTATATGGTGCAAAAATTGAACCAGGCAATCTTACTATAGTATGTAGCTTGCATTCTTCCATAAGCTTTTTCTTGATTGCAACCTTTGTTGAATCAACAGAAGCTAAGAAACCATCTGGTAATACAATCCCTACTTTTCCATTTTCTTTAAGTCTATATAAGATTTCAACTATAAATAAATCAGCTGTTTCCGAATCACGAAGTTCAGTTGGAAAGTTTTGTTGAATTGATTTCTTTTCTGTTCCACCATATGGAGGATTCATAAGAATGATATCAAACTTATCATTTTCTTCATAATCTCTTACATTTCTTTCTAAAGAATTACCCCTTATAATGTTTGGTTCATTTATATCATGTAATAACATATTAGTAGTACATAATAAATATGGTAATGATTTTTTTTCAACCCCATAAAAAGATTTTTTTAATTCTTCATTTGATGATGTATCTTCTGCACTTTCTTTCATATGATTAAGTGCTGATACTAAGAATCCGCCTGTACCACATGCAAAATCTGCTACTGATTCTCCTATTTTTGGATCAACCATTTTAACAACAAAATCTGTTACAGCTCTAGGAGTATAAAATTCTCCTGATTTACCTGCTGATTGTAAATCTTTTAATATTGTTTCATATATTTCATTAAATGCATGTCTTGTTTGAAAATCTGTTAAATCTATTTCATTTAAAACATTAACAACTTGTCTAATTAATACTCCGTCTTTCATATAGTTATTTAAATCTTCAAATACTTCTCTAACTATTCTACCTCTAATAGGAGTTGTTTCATTTATTTCTAATTCTTTTAATGCATTAAATAAATTAATTATAAAGTTAGATAATTCATCACCAGTCATAGCTTTCCCATCTTTATTATCTGGTGCCCAATTTCTCCATCTATATTTTTCTGGAATAATTGATCTATAATCATCTTCTAGTATTTCCCATTCTGATTCTTTTGCATCATATAGCTTTAGGAATAACATCCAAACTATTTGTTCTATTCTTTGTGCATCTCCATTAACACCAGCATCCTGACGCATTATATCTTGTAGTCTTTTAATCATTGTTCCTATGTTCATCTATTTTCACTCCTAACTGTATAATAATCTTTTTACATTATTTATCATATTTAAATATTTTTCTTTTCCACCAAATAAATTAACTATTGGAACTAGTCCGCCAAATTTATTAAAGTTTTTTACTTCTAATAATCTGATATTTTCAAGTTCTAATACACCTTTATTTTGATATACATTTAAGATTTCATCTATAACATTTTTTTGACTTTCAGTATATTGATTAATCTCTTCGCTTTCTTTTACTTTTTCTACTCTTTCTTCTTTAGGTACTACTTCTTTATCAAAAGCAACATTACTTAATAAATCAAATATATCAACATTATCATTTACTTTATCAAATAATGCATCAACCATAACACCCTCACCTAATAAGAATTCAACAAATTCTTTTTTAGAATCAGCTCTAAGCCACTCTTGCTCAAATCCTTCATAATTTGTATACATTCTTTTAAGATTTTTCTTTGAATATTCCATAATAGATTCAGTAATTAACTTACCATCTGCATCATAATACTTGATTGTTTCATTTAATATTGAAACATCAACACCATTTATATATACTTTCTTAAATCCTTCGTCATCAACATCACCACTTATTGGTAAATTGGGTTTATCATTTTCGATTCCAAAAGATTTAGGTGTTTTAGGTTCTTTACCATCTCCACCATCAACATCTAATACCATTTCAGCAGGTCCATTGAAGTTTGGATCTGCAAATTTTTCAGAATTATTTCTAAAATCCATTATAGTAAAATATTCTTTACCTTTGCTTTCGTATAATCTAGTACCTCTTCCTATAATTTGTTTGAATTCTGTCATTGACTGAATATCTTCATCTAGTGCTATAAGCTTAACAGTTTTTGTATCTACACCAGTAGAAAGTAATTTAGAAGTTGTAGCTATTACTGGATATACAGTATTAGCATCAATAAAATCATCTAATTTATTTTTACCTTCCATATCATTACTTGTTATTCTAACAACATAATTTGGATTTTGTTGCATCATATCTTCATTTTCATTTGCTAATGCATTTCTCATTCTTAAAGCATGTTCAGTGTCTACACAAAATACTATTGTTCTTGAATATCTATCTGTTGCTTTAAGGTATTCTGTAATTCTTTTAGCAACAACTTGCGTTCTTTCATCTATTACAATAGTTCTATCAAAATCATGGACTGTATACTCTTTATCCTCTACTTCATATCCATCTTCATCTAGTTTCCCTTTTTCAGGTCTATAACCTTCTAAGTCTTTATCTAAACTTACTTTAATAACTTTATATGGTGCTAGGAAACCATCTTCAATTCCATCCTTTAATGAATATGTATAAATTGGTTCACCAAAATAATTAATATTTGAAACATCATTTGTTTCTTTTGGAGTAGCTGTCATACCAATTTGAGTAGCACTATTAAAATAAGTTAATATCTCATGCCAGTTTGAATCATCTCTGGCACTACTTCTATGACACTCATCTACTATAATTAAGTCAAAGAAGTCAGGTTTAAATTGTTTATATATTTGTGCTTCACTACTTCTTAATTGATGATATAAAGACATATATATTTCATATGATGAATCCATATTTCTATTTTCAACTTTTGTCATAACTTTTTGGAAAGGTTTAAAATCATTTTGCATTGTTTGATCAATAAGAATATTTCTATCAGCAAGATATAGTATTTTCTTTTTTGAACCAGACTTGTATAATCTATGGATTATTTGAAAAGCAGTAAATGTTTTACCTGTTCCAGTAGCCATTACTAAAAGAATTCTCTTTTGACCTTTTGCTATCGCTTCAACAGTTTTATTAATTGCAATTCTTTGATAATATCTTGGAGTTTTATATGCACTCATAAAATAATAAGGTTCAGTAATAACTTTTAATTGTTCTTCTGTTAATTCCTTTTCTTCCACATATCTATTCCATAACTCTTCAGGTGTTGGGAATTCTTCCATAGATAATTCTCTTTCTTTGCCTGTTAATCTGTCATGTTCATAAAACTTAGAACCATTTGAAGAATATGCAAAAGGAATATCCAAATCAACTGCATAACCTATTGCTTGTTGAATACCATGTGCTTCAGTAACATTATTATCTTTAGCTTCAATAATTGCTATTGGTAAATTTGATTTATATGATAACAGATAATCAACGAATTTTCTCTTACCTCTAGTTGCCACATTTTCTCTAACGTTCATTTTACCAGCAGTATAGTAATATTCACATCTTACTTGAGTTTGAATATCCCAATTAGATTTTTGAATTGCTGGAGTAATATATTTTATTTTTATATCTTCTTCGCTTAATTCTTTAATACTTACCATACTACTCACCACCTATTATTTTTTTTAAAGAAACATTATCTTTATTTTTCCATTCAGTATAACCATTTGCATTTCTACCTAGAATAGCAATCGCTGCCATTGAAGGTGATGAAAATAAATGATCATTTATATATACATTATCTACTAAATCTGTTGAACTTCTTTCTTTTTCAAAAAATCCATTTAATGAAGGTGATAAACTCTCAAATACACCTTCTTTAACTTTAGATCCTTTTAAAACAACAAATCCTTCATCTGTTAACATACCATGTGCATATTCAATGCCATTATTAGTTAAATGAAGAGTTTTATCTTCTTTATCATTTTTATCAACTAAACTAATAAATAATTTATATCCAAACATATTGGCTATTATTTTTATTTTAGATATAAATTTCTCTGCTCTAATTTCATCTGCATTGCTTAAAGATGATTTAGTTGGATTTGATTCATTTTTTATAATATATCTGCTTGCTTTTCTACTCATCTCATATAGTTCATGTTCAATATATTTTATATGAGCTTTGTTTAATGAATTATCTTTACTAACGAATACAATACACTCATTCCAAAAATCTTTATTTTTGTTGTGTTGTGATAATCTATTATGAATATCCTCTGCTTCACCTATATATGCAATTTTTTCTGCGGTCTTTTCATCATCTCCGAACAAAATATATACTCCTGTATTATTTATATAATCAAGTGATGATGCTTCTTTTAATTTATTTCTAGGTATTTTATAACTAATTCCAAACCAATCATCAACTGAACACTCTATAATTCCATTTGGATTTTCTTCTTCTAAAATAAACTGTAAAACTTGCTTATTCATACTTACCTCCTGTGACACTATGACACTATTTATCGATGTAGTCCACACCAAATTCTAATGTCATTCTGTCATTAATCTAATATATCGCTGACTTTAATATTGTAATATTCAGCTATCTTTCTAACTACTTCATTATTAAGTTTTCTACTACCTTTTTCATATTTATTGTAAGTAGAAATATCTATACCTAAATAATCTGCAACTTCTTGTTGTGATTTTTTATTATCTAATCTATATTTTTTAACTCTTAATCTAGCTCTTGCTTGAACTTTTTCTTCTAATTTTGCCATACCTTCAGCAAAATTTCTTATATCACCTATCATTTGAGATTTATTTTGAGAAACCTCAAAAGCACGTCTACTTATTTCTAATTCTTCTTTTGTAGATAATTCTGGCATATTCTCAAAAAAATAATCTGTTGAAATCTTATAAAAGTTTGCTAAATCTCTAATAACTGCTAATGGCGCACATCTATCTCCTAACTCATAATGCTTATATGTAGAAACGTTTACACCAACTACTTGAGAAATATCTTTTTGAGTTAGATTAAATTTACTGCGCATATCAGCCATATTCTTACCTATTGCTATATCACTTTTTCTACGATTCTCCACAAGTATACCTCCTAATATCTTCTTGATACCATTATATCATAAATTTTCCATTTTGGAACACAAAAATTCCATTTTGTCAATTTTTTATCGTTTTAGTATTGACATTATGGAACTAAGATGATATATTATAATTGCATTTCCAATTTGGAACTTTTATTTTTAAATTTATAATTGACAAATTGGAACTACAAAGTTCTTTGAAAATTTGTAAGTTGCGGAAATCGCCGATATGCCGTAACTCAAAAAAGGCAAGGCAGAAATTATAACCCTATTGGCACGGGAGTTATGAAATAACTAAAATTTCAACAAGTGGGCTTAGCCCAGGGGATACTCTACCCTTTTTTAGAGAGAAAGGAGGAAACATATGAATAAAGAAGTATTAGATTCTATATTACCTACTATGGATACAAATGATATTGTTGAATTAGTTCATAATCACTTATGCGGATTAAGAGTTATAGAAAACAAGGATCGTGAAGATGTTAAAGTAGAATATGGTCTTAATGAAGATATTGAAGATAATTCAAGAGAAGAATTAATAAATGCATTATATAAAATGAATGAAAAAATAATGAAAATCAGATAGGAGGTTTGATATATGACTGCAGTTGAAACATTAGAATTATTATCTAAACAATGGTGCACTCTACAAGATTTAATGAAACTAACTAGTCTTGGTAGAAATTCAGCACTTAAAATTAGAAAAGAAATAATAACAGATCTTACTGATCAAGGTTATAAACTACCATGTAATTTAATACCAATGTGTGAAGTAGTTAATAAACTAAATATTAATGTTCCTTACCTTAAAGATATGGCAGAACTGGAGAAATAAATGAAACCTATAGAAGAATTAAATATAGCCATAAAAAAAGACAACATTATTGATGGAATAATGAAGTCAAATGGATTATATTGCTTAGTTGCAGAACCAAAAGTTGGTAAGTCATTCTTAGCATTACAGCTTGCCAACTCTTTGGTAAATAATAAACAATTCTTAGGATTCAATACTAATCCCACATCCGTCTTATATGTTAGCACAGAAATATCAGAATTACAACTTAAAGAAAGATTAGAAATAACAGGATATACTTTTAAACCTAATTCATTCTTCTTTGTACAAAAAGATGAACAACATAAATTATGTATTAGAGATGATCTATTATTAGATTTAAAAGAATTCTCAGAAACTTATAATGGAAGATTTGTAATTATAGATATTATGTGCGGAATAGATTACGGATATGAAACTGATATAAATAATTATAGTGATGTTATGAAAAATATGTTTGATAAATATAGAGAACTAGCTAAAAAATACAATCTCACATTTCTTTTAATACATCATTTAAATAAAGAAGGTAAAACATTAGGTAGCACAGGTATTGATAGTAATATGAATGGTATATTAACATTAATCAATAATAAAGATAATACTTATACTTTAAAAATAATCAATAGAGACTTTGAAGAGCAAAATCTTAATCTTATAAAAAATGATAAACTTGAATTTGAAATTATTAATGAAGATAATACTGAATTAGATTTTAATCTTAGTGTATTTATGAGATATGTAATTAAGAAGAAAGAAGTAGTATTTACTCCAGCAGAAATGATAGCAGAATTAAATCTACTAATTACCCCTTCTCGTTTTGGAAGATTGCTAAATAGTAATATTAAAAGATTAGAAAAAGAAGGTATATATGTTGAGTTAAATAGAACTTCTACTTCTAGAAATTACAAAGCTAAGTTTACAGATCCTCTTGTTTTAGAAAAATAAGGTTTTAGGATTTATCCTAACTCACATTTGGTCTATGACCTAGTGAGATAAGTCATAAAATGACTTCTATTTTAGTTGCAAACATATATTCGTTCTACCTTTTGACAGATATTGTATTATCTGGTAAAATGTTCATAGTCCCAGAGGTATAATCTGAGACAAAAAAAATACTATCTGCCAGGATAGTATCGTTGGGTACAAATGAAAGAACCCAATACAATATTCTATATTGTATTACAATTATATCATTTTAATATGTTTTTTACAACAAATATATTTTTATAGATGTAAAAGTAATGCAATTTGGTTTAAGTAATTTGTACTCATTCATTATTATGAAAGGAGGACAAATATGCCAATTAAACCAGGGCCTAAGCCAAAGGCAAAAAGTACTGGCAAGTTAGATCGCAGAAGAAGAGATAATAAGTTAACACCTAAGAATAAAACATCATTGAAAACTCATCATCACAAGAAAGGCGATTAAGTTAAACAACCAATAATGGTTGTTTTTCTTTTGTAAAGGAGGTTTTAAATGCATGATGGATATCAAGTATTAAGATTTGAAAATAATTATAAAAGTAAAGATTTATATCTTATAGGTAATGAAATGAATAGTAGAATTGGTACAGGTAATTATGATAAAGAAAGAACTAAATTTAATATTAAGTATAAAGAACTAGAAAAGGATAATTTATATCAAGATGTTAAATATAAATTAGAAAGTAGAAATATAGAATACCTTCACAAAACTAAAACTAATCTATTAAATGGTGTAACTATATCAAGTGGCCCAGAGTTTTTTATGACTCTGGGTTTACCATTTAAAGAAACAGATAGGAAATATAAAACAGGTAAAAAAGAAGGACAAAATATATGGACTCCTGATATTAAAAGTAAAAATGATATTCCTAAAGAAGTAATTAAATACTTTGATGAAAGTTATAACTTTTTAAAAGAATTAGTTGGTGAAGAAAATATAGTAATGGCTCAAGTACATTTTGATGAAGATACTCCTCACCTACAAGTTTACTTTTTACCAGTAGTAAATGAAGTAAAAAGAAAATGTTATCAAAGAGATAAAGATGGTAATCTGATAAAAGAGATAAAAAAAGATAAAAATGGAAAAGATAAGGAAGTACCTATTCTACTCAGAGATAAAAATGGTGAGATGGTATATGAAACAGTTAAAGGTAAATTTTTAAATAACGATCAATTTTGGAAAGATTTAGGAGGTAGAAATTCTTTTTCTAAACTCCAAGATAGATTCAATAAATATATAACAAGTAAAGGGTTTAATTTAGATAGAGGTGAAATTGGTGCCAATAAATATCATCAAACTAAATTAGAGTATCGTATTAATGAATTAAAGGCTGAAGAAAAGATATTAAGTAAAGATTTAAATAATTATAAGAATAAAATAAATGAAGCTAAAAACGTATTAGAAACATCTTTAAAAGATTCCAATTCAGATTTAAAGAAGAAAATCATTGGATATAGTAAAAAAGAAGTAGAAAAACTTATGGATGATTTTGATAACCTTACAAGATTAAATACTATAAAGACATATGAGTCAAAAGATAAAGATAATAAAATCACTTCACTGTCTATAGAAAATGATTTTTATAAAAATAATAGACAACTTATTAAAAGTGAAAAGATAAGACATGAACAATCTAAAGAATTATCTAACAAAGATGAAGAACTTAAATATTATAAAAATGCTTTTAGTAAAGTAACTCGTGCTTTAGATATTATTACGAAAAGAAGACCAATGCCATATGTACATAATTATGTATCATTTGCAGAATCTGTTATGGCTGGTAAAAGAGCTCGTGAAATGGAGGAAGAAGCACAAAGAGAATTCGATGAAGCTAATAAGAAAGGAGAAGATATATGGCTATAAGACAAGTTAAAAATAAATATGCAACTAAAGATGGTAGAACTTGGATAGTAGATATAACCTATAGAGATTACTTAGGTAGACCTAGAAGATATCACTCTAAAAAGTTTGCTACTAGAAGAGAAGCTAAAGATCATGAAGCAGAATATAAAGTTAATATTAAAAATATGACTGAATTTACTGATTTAACATTTAAACAATTAATTGATGAACATTATAAATATCAGCAAGATAAAGTTAAATCTACTACACTCTATAATTATAGAAATATGATGCCTTATCTTGAACCTTTATTTAATATTAAAGTTGAATCATTTAATATACGACATTTTGAATTATGGAGACAATCTATGAATGAGAAGAAAATATCTACTAGATATAAAAATGGTGTTTATAAATATCTAAAAGCAGTTATGAATTTTGGAACTAAATGGTATGACTTAAACTTTGTTAAAGTTTATAATAAAATGACTAATTTTACTAATCCAAATGAAAGAAAAAAAGAAATGTCATTTTATACACCAGAAGAATTTCAAAAATTCTTATCTGTTGAAAATGATGTTAAATTTATATGTGCATTTCAAACACTATTCTATTGTGGACTTAGAAATGGTGAACTAAGAGGATTAACATGGAATGATATTAACTTTAGAAAAAGTTGTTTATCTGTTAATAAAAATATAACTAAGACACCAGATCCTATAACTGGTAAGCCATATACAGTATCAAGTCCTAAAACAATGTCTAGTTATAGAACTATACCTATTCCTAATTTCTTATTAGAATACTATAAAGCTCTATATGATGATTGTAGTTATTACTATAACTTTAATGATAATTGGTATGTATTTGGTAATATTGATCCATTACCTGAAACTACATTAAGAGATAGAAAAACTAAAAATGCTTTTAAAGCTGGAGTTAAAGATATAAGAGTTCATGATTTTAGACATAGTTGTGCATCATTACTAATTGATAGTGGGGCCAATATAACATTAGTAGCTAAATATTTAGGGCACTCTAAAATTGACGAAACACTAAACACCTACTCTCATATGTACCAAAATAGACTTGAGAACATAGTTCAAATTATAGAAGTTCAAAATACTAAATTATTAGAAAATAAACAAAAAGAATTACCTGAACCTAAAGAAACAATTATTGATTATGATGAAGATGATTATTACGATTATGAAAAAGATTTAGATAATAAAAAAGAAGATGACCTAGTCCTTTAATGGGCCAGGTCATTTTTTAATTGTATTTTTGTCTTCTAAGATCAAATGCAGGCATAGTTCCCTCTAAAATATCTACGACTTTTTTTCTTATATCATTATTTTCTATACTTCCTGATAAGTAAGAAATAGCATTCGTTTTTTTATCGATTTCGCAATATATTATTTGTTCTGAATCACAAGCTATAGCAATATTAGGGTTATGTGTAACAATAATGATTTGCCTATTTTTCTTAGCACTCTTTATACATGGTACTAATTTGCTATATACCGATTGATTGTCCAAATTATCCTCAGGTTGATCAATTATTAAAGGAATATTTGATTTTGATAATGATAAATAGAATATCAATAATACAATACCTCTTTCGCCAGGTGATAATTGTTTTAAATCCTTTCCGCCAAGTCTTAATGTATATTGACTCTTCAAATAATCCATCGATCCAATATAATTATAAAATTCTAAAACTTTATCACGTAATATTCCATCAATAGAATCATAATCATCTGTTACTTTACTAAAAATATCTTCTATGAATGAAATTACACTTTCCTTCTCATTAAATTTTGTTTCTTCTATTAAACTTTTTAGATTTGAAGCACCAGATTGTTTTGAACTAAAAAATCCATTATATCTTTGATCAATTTGATTTAATATCTTGTCATTTAGATTAGGATCTACGACTACTTGTACAGTAAAACTAATTTTTTCTTCCATTAGTTCTAATACATTCTTTAATCTTTCTTCAATTGGTAAATATATTTTCTTTAAAACTCCGCAATTACTATTATGATAATCATATATTTTTTCTATTATTTCTTTCCTTTTTAAAATCAAATTATCTAAATCAGAATCTAATTCTTTTTCTAAATACTCTTTTTGCTCATTATAATATTTTAAAGATCCATCAGGATATCCATCTTCTTCACCTATAATCTGTTTTCGTGTTTTATCCCAAGTTTCTAAATCCTTTAAATATTTTTGATACTTTTGCGTCGCCAAAGAAGTATCATTAACAATTTTATTTTTAATTAAATCTAATAAATACATTTGTGAAAATAAAGACTTAGATGATTTAATATAATTATTTAAATCTTCTTTTTCAATATCAAATGATTCTTTCAATGTCACTTTTCCGAGTTCAACATCGGTTTGAGAAACAAGTTGATCTAATTCAATTTTCCTGTTTGTAAGAATATTTAATTTAGAATTAATATCATCTTCACAGATTTTATATGAAAGAAATTTTTTATTTTCTAATCCTATTTTTTTAGTCAATTCATCATATTTATTATTTAATTCATCAATTTCTTTTACAACAACAGTTTTAATTGTATTAAAACTATCCACATCTGTTATTTTAGAATTAATATTTTTTAATTCTAGAATGTTTTTGTCATACTCTTGCTTTATTTTAATCTTTATATCATCGATTGTAGATATATATTTTGCATACTTATCATTTCCATCTTTTGGTTTTTCAACAGCCAATGGCTTTGATTGATTATGTCTCTCAAGAGTTAAATTTAAATTTTTAATTTTTTCTTCAATAGTTTCTCTATGAATTTTTTTCTTTTTATTTTCAAGATTTATAATATCAATATTAATCTTTTCAAGTTCATTTTTCAAGTTTTGATATAGTGAATAGTTAGCTGTCGTTTTATTTGCTATTAATTGAGATAAGTTAGTGCATCCCTCTTTTTCAGCTAAGTCCATGTATGAAAAAATTGTTTTTTCTATTTCTGTATTAAATTCTTGCCCAATTCCACTACATACATTTTCAATGTATCTTTGTGGAAGAAATTGAACTAATTCCACTGATGATTCTACTAAATTATCAGATAGTCTGTCTATAGTATTACTTTTTTCATCAGACCAATCAACCCTTGCAGTATAATCACCAGCATAATTTTCTGGTTTAAGTTTAAATCTTTTTGGCTCAATAAATGATGCATATTCAATATTTTTACTACATGAAACTAGTGAGATAATATCAGACAACGCACTTTTTCCACTGCCTTTATTACCTATTATCGTAGTCATATATGGATTTATTTTTATATCACTATCAAACCATGTTGGGTTATTTTTGGCATCTAGCCTTTTATGAATTGAAACACTACTAATAATGTTTTGTTTATTTTTTAAATAATTATCATATGGAATTGCAATTGGACCAATATAAATTCTATCTTCAGGACTAATTAAGACTTGTTTAAGTCCTTGAAATGTTAAATCTGCCTTTATCCAACAAAATCTATCCATATCTGGTAAAAACATTTTATTATAATCATGAGCATCAGAACCCCAAAAGCATGGCTTATATGTTGAAAATTCTTCTTTAGTTTCATCAGACAAGCCCCACTTAATTGAATTTGGGTTTGAGCTGAATAAGCCATTTGATTGTGTGTATATATTTTTTCGTACCAAATGTCCTTGATTACTCCATTTAATATCTGTGATATTATCTTCAGCCAATAATAAAATGTATTTATTTTTAAAATTAGTATCTAATAATTTTTTTAAATCATCAAATTTAACATATGCAACAGTACATCCTACTTCATAATCGTTCTTTGATGAAAATTCAGGTTGTTCATCTTTTATTTTTTTACCAAGTTTTTCAAGATTTCTTCTTGTTAATGAGACCTTATTCGACCCATCAATTGTTATTTCTGTCGGGATAGTTAGTAATGAAATAAAATCATTTTCAATGCTTTCAATTTCAACTTCATTATCAAAAATAACATGAATTTCTATTTTATCTTGTCTATTACCATTCTTATATACAACCATTTCTTCTAGACGTAATTCAATATTAGGAAAAATCGCAATATTATGTACCTTATTCAAATAATCATTATCTAATTCAATCTCAGATTTAAAAATTCTTTTTAATTTATCATCATCGTTTATATATTTATTAATCATAGAATAACCTTCTATTGAAAAATAATCTGTAATTCCAATTGCGTGAACATCGTTTTTTATTGCTCTAGTAAATAATTCATAAACATATTTTTCTTCATCATTAATTTCATTTCCACTTTTTTCGAATTGATTATTAAGTGCAGACTTTATTGAATGCACATGTAAATCCCATTTTCTCCATAATGAACCTTTATCAAAATTTTCCATAAACTGCCACTTCCTTTACTACTTAAAAAACGCCACTACAAAAACTTGTGAATCAAGCCTGTACTAGCGCCCTTTTTCTTAAAATTATTATATCATATTTTGTCGAATTTTGTCTGCTATTTTGCATATGTTATTAAACTACTACAGGATCTCTTTGTTCCATCATTTTTAATATACAATCTAATATATCATCAAAATCTATATCTTTTGCATATTCATATTTTCTTTGATATATTTTCCATCTTGATCTTATTAATTCACTTTCTTTTAATATATCTATTGCTATCAATGGTTCCCCAACATATTCTCTTTTAGCAAATGTTTTATCAATAGCTTTTCTAAAAATATCAATATTAATATTCTTCCAATCCTTTGTATAAATTAAATAGACATCATAGAAATCTCTCATTCTACCATTTAACTCTGACCTACTAAGAATTGTTTCTATCTTTTCAGCTAATACTGTTTCAATATTATAAGCATATAAATCAATATAATTATCTCCAAGTAATGGAATATATTTGTATCTTATTTCTTTTGGGGTAATTGGATCACCTGTAGCTATATCAACATGAAATTTTTCTTTAACATTTTCAAGTTCAACTTGTATATCTACTCTAAATCCACCATATTCATCTTCATCTCTTATCGGTGCTATTCCTAAATATAATAGTTTAGCGTTATCATCTATTTTTATTGATAATATTTCTTTTATCATTTTAACTATAGTATCTTCATTAAAATTTGCATTTCTAAAAGCAGTATCTATATCCATAGTAGTTCTATTTTCTACTCCAAATAGTGTGCTTAAATAAAATCCACCTTTTATGATAAAGTTTTCTCTATATTTGCTTTTTGATAATCTTTCAACAAATCTATCATACATATAAAGTCTAAGTAATGTATTAAAATCAACATTCTTTTCTTTAGAAATATTTCTTAATTTATCTTTTAATTGCATGCTATTCATAAAATACCTCCACATAATCCATCACTTCTTTTTTAACGCCAAGTTTTTCAGCATATTTTGATAGTTTAACTAGATCTTTATCTTTTCTTTTAACATATTCTCTAATACTATGTTTAACATGCTCTGAATCCATTCTATTTTTAGATCTGATAATATCACAGATACATCTTTCCATATCATATGCTTTTACTTTATTACCCATTGGAGTATCAATTTGAATTAGTCCCAGTTCATAAATATCTTTATCAACATAAAAGACATTATGATTTTTAATTTTATAATTAAAATAATTATTTGGGACAGTTATATCGTATTTATCATTTGGAGCTTTAATAGAAAGTCCATGAAAATAAAGTGCTGTCATATGTGAATATATAATATTAGGAAGTTCTAATCCAAAAACAAAATAGCTATCTTCTATTTTACTTGAATCAATATAAATACCATTACCAACTTTTTCTATCATACCTTTTTCTTTCATAATATTAAGATACATTCTATGAATTCCAAGATTAGATAGTTCTTTTGAAGTAACATATCCATTATTCATTTTCATAATAGATTCTATAATTTCAATATTACTTTGATCTTTAAATTTCTTAATTGTCATCTTTTCCATAAATATTCCTCCTTGACAATTCTAATGAAATTATAACATTTATCATTAGTTTTGTCAAACGATATTAAAAAGAATTGGAAATATTTTTCCAGAACTTAGTATTTTTACCTACTTTTGGAAATTTATTTCCAATGCACTAAAATCATCAATTTTTATGTATTTTTTTAAATTTACGTACCTAGCTTAGTACCTAAAATAGTTTAATGGGCTTCAAATCCTTTAAAATAAACAAAAATGAGGCCTTTCGGCCTCTTCAGGGGGAAATATTATTATCAGTTCGTAACAATTTAATAATTACTTAAAGTCTTACAAAATAAGGCTTTTTGTTTTATCATAATTTATCAAAGTTTATAAAAATAACTTTATTTTTATCATTTAGTATCTGATTTTGGTATCTAGAAAAATTACACTTAATCTTTTTTCATCTGTTCAAATAATTTATCAATAAAATTTCCATTGTAAAACATTTTATAAATCCCCTTTTTGTTTGGATTCAAGTATCTTGCTTTACAACATATTTCATCTTGTTCTAAAATTTTTTTTGATTTATTAAAAAAATTATTAATTTTTAATCCATATTTTCTTTTAAATCTTTCACACATTTCCGAATATGTAAACGGATACATTTTTTTAAAAATTTCATCTGATAGTTCTACATTTATCTTTTTTCCTTCTTGTGCATATTTAAGTAATAATGCTTCATCAGTTTCAACTTTTGTAAATCTTAACTCTGTTTTAATACAAATATCAAATTCATCATTGATAGCACCAGATGTCGCCATATCTAAATAGTTAATAAAGTTCTTTTGTGCTATATCTAAATTTGCTGTTTCTACATTTTCATTTATTCCTGAAAAATTAATAGGTGTTATATAAAAATTATATTTTGACAATTCAAATTTGGGAAACCACTTTTCTATTAAATGATAATAGTTTTTTATTGTTGCTACGCAAATTGTATATAATTTATATTTCATCAAATCATTATCCTTATTTACAAAATGAATAGAATTATCTCTTATTTCAATTAACATTAAAATATTTTCAATAACGTTAGGTGATATTTTCTTATGATTTTTTAACAAATTCATTAATGACGTTATCCCCTTTGTCATTGGCTCGCCAATTCTGTTTTTTTTAATATAATCTCTTTTACTAGAAGTATTATCAACAAGTTTCTTTTTTTCATATTCATAAATTGAATTAATTTTACCAGTATCTTCAACTACTTTTGCTTTAAATAATAGTTCATATGCATTAATTATTAAAATTGCAAAACTTTCTTCTCTATATTCAATATTAGGTTTATTATACAATTCAATTCCAAGTAATGCAGCAGACAAAGATTTTTCTAATAATCTATTTGATATTTTTTTAGACATGCTTTCACTTCCTTACTACTAAAAAACACCAATACAAAAACTTATAAATTATAAGCCTGTACTAGCGCTTCCCTTTTATATAATCATTATATCATAAATCTTTTAATTATGTTATTACATGACACTGTGACACATCATTTGTTAGTACCTCTCAAGCATTTATAGTGTCATAGTGTCATAAATATTGTTTTTATCTTTCTACTTTATAAATTACATCATATTCATCTTCAGTAGGCTCTTCCCATTTAGACTCCAATTTTTTCATTAATCCTTCATCTAAATAAAAATCAGAACCACCATTACCATCTAATACTCTTTGGTTTCTTTCTGCAATATTTTGTTTCCAAGTATCATCATCAACACATACATAATGTATTTCACAATCTACTCCATTATTTTTATAATATTCTCTTAATTCTTTTCTATCTTTACTTGACCAAAGACCTCTTTCAAATACAACATTTGCACCTGCTTTAGCAATTTCACCAACTTTTCTTGTTAAGTACTTATTCAATCTTTCTGAAAATACATTATAAAATTCTCCTTGTTCATTATTAATTAATTCATAAGTTGCTTCATCTGGTGAAATTACCACGGCATTTAATGAATCTTTTAATTGTTTTGAATAATAACTTTTTCCACTACAAATTTTACCACATACTAATATTACTTTTCCCATATATTCCTCCTTATCTTTCTTTTACTAGTCCATCTGGTGTTAGAATATAAAGAGCATTTACTACTTCATTAATATATTTTCGATCATGAGATACACTAATTATAGTACCTTTATATTCATTTAAAACTTTTCTAATAACTGGATTTGATAATGGACTTACATTTCTTGTAGGTTCATCCAGTATTAAAACATCACATTTATCTAATACTAATTTAACAAGAAATAGTTTCGCTTTAGTTCCATTACTTAAATCTTTAATATTACTAATCATTTCATCTCGAGTAAATTTCATATTTCCTAAAAACATTCTTGCTTTTGTAATTTCATCTTTACTGCCATTAGGACATACAAAATCTAATACATACTTATAATTTTTTAAAACGTCATCATAAGTTTGTGGCATATAACCAACCTTAATATCATTTCTATCTTTTAATTCATTATAAATTAATTTAATTAGTGTAGATTTACCAACACCATTTTTACCTATAATACATAAATGTACATTGCCAATTACATCTAACCTTATGTTTTTAGATAATACCTTATCAGATACTTTTAATTCATCTATATTTAAATTGATTATATTTTTTGCTCTTGGAATTTCAACTTCTTCGAATGAAAAACTTATACTTTCTTCAACATCTGGTACTTCAGTTAATTCAGTTTCATCTAGTTTTCTCTCTTGTGATTTTAATGAATGCATTTTCTTTTTTAAAACTTTCGCTCCATGCGGATCAGCTCTTGTGATTGTATTTTGTTGATATTCAACCTTTTGCATTATTCTTTGTAGTTTTTCTTGTTGTTTGTTAAATTCTCTTTTTTCAGATCTTGCTACTTGTGTTTGTTTTTCAATTTTTCTAAGTCTTTGTTCAACATAAGTGTCATAATCAATTTTTAATAATGTATGTCTACATTCAGTCTTCTTTTTTATTTGTTCTAAATGTAAAATCATATTTGCTGTATTTGCTAATAATGTTTCATCATGTGAAACATACATAATTGGCTTATTAGTATTATTAATAAATTTTTCTAACCATTCTAATGTTTCAATATCTAAATCATTAGTAGGCTCATCTAAAAATAAGATATCATATTCATTTAATAGTAATTTTAAAATACTAATTTTAACTTTTTCACCACCTGATAATGTTTTTATTTTTTGTTTTAAAATATCATCAGTTAAATTAATCAAGTCTAAGTATTTATATAGATTATTAATTTTATCATAATAATCACTTTCATCAATAAACAAAAATTCATATACACTTTTATCTAATTTATCAGTACTAATAGATTGTTCTAAATAACCAATTCTATTGCCTTTTAGATTAATATTTCCACTTATTTCAGCATATTCACAAATATCTAAAATTGATTTTAATAAAGTGGACTTCCCATTTCCTTCTTCACCAATAATAGCAAGTTTATCACCATTATTTAGTATTAAATTTAAATTTTTAATTAAATATCTATCACTAATAGATATTGTTAAATCTTTTATTTCTAACATATTATGCCTCCTTTTTTCGGCATAATCAAAGTTTATGCCATACTTATTTAGTTATTGTTCTCATTTTCTCACCTCTTAATTTTTATAATTTTTCTTAAAACAAATTTTTTTGATTTTTCGTTTTATATTTTTTCATAGAACGAATTTTCTGAATTTTTCGTTCTATAAATTAGTTTTTCTTTGGTAATTTACTATAATCATATTTATGTTCTGCAAATTCTAATTCGTCAAAGGCGTATTGAATATCCTCAATCGCTTTATCTATTGTATATAAACTATCTTTATTATCTTTCATTATTTGTAAGTGTTCTATTGTATAAAATAATTTTTGTCTTGCATCACTTACTTTTTTTCTTTTTTCAGTATCAAAGTCTAGTAATTCTATTTGAGAATCTTCATAGTTTTTAATCATTTCTTTTAAATCCTTACTGGATTTATTGGCATATTTATCTTTAGAAAAATAGAAAAGCATTTCATCATAACCTGCAACCTTTAATAGTTTTTGTAATGACATATCTAAAGTTTCAGCAATCTTACGTAGATCATCAATATCTACTTTTTTTATTTTCCCATTAATTAAATCGTTTAAAGTACTTCTACTAATACCAGTTAATTTAGCAAGTTCTCTTTGAGAAATACCTTTTTCTATTCTTGCTGATTCAATTAAATTCTTAAGTTCTTCTGAGTTCATTTAATCACTTCTTTCTTCCCTTTTCTTCCTTCATAATTTAATTTTAACACTTTTTTATCATTTTGTCTATATTTTCGGACAAAAAGTATTGACATCTTTTTCGGACAATGTTATATTTAAATTGTCCTTAATATCGGACATAATTATAGGAAGGAGGATTTGTATGAGATTATTTAAGAAAGAATCTACTAATGAATATGTAATACCTAAAGATTTATCAGTTAGTGCAATAGGTATGCTTAACTCTCTATTAGTTAGATCTAATGATGAACTAGAGAATATCGACCTCTACTCTCTTGGTAATGATAGTAGAAAAGATGTTGCTCTAGCATTTAGAGAATTAAGAAAGAAAAAATATATTATCTATAACGCACTAGATGATACGTATTATATTTATGTATCACCACAAAAATAATTATTAAAAAATTTAGAAAGGAGGATAAAAATGTCTGCAGAAGAAACATTAAAATTAATAGCTAAGCAATGGTGCACCCTAGAAGATATTATGAAACTTGGTCATCTTGGTAGGAATTCTGCACTAAAGGCTAAAAAGAAAATAAAAGAAAAATTAGAAAAACAAGGTTATCTTATTCCAAAGTCTGTTGTACCAACTAAAGAAGTTGTAGCATTCTTTGATATAGATATTCCTTATTTAGAATCTAGAGTTTCTAGTAAAGAATTTATTAAAAATATGTAAGAAAGGAGATACAAATTGAAACAAATAAACGAAGTAAATAAAAGCATAAAAAAAGATATCATCGTCGAAAACCTAATGATATCAAATGGAGTTTATCTACTTGTATCTCATCCTAAGGTTGGCAAGTCAATGTTTGCTCAGCAACTTGCCTTCTCTCTTACTACTGGAGAAGATTTTTTAGGATTCAAAGTAAATCCCTCTCATGTCTTATATATTACCACAGAGGGCGATATAAATCAATTACAAGACCGATTTAAATTAATGAATTTGAAACCTAATGTAGATAAATTACACATTATAGACATAGATGATATTCCAGATTTTTATATCAGAGATATTGAAAGAGATATTCATGAATTAACCTTTGATAAAGAACCCTTATTCGTAATAATTGATATGTTTAAAGACATTAAATTTGATAGTGACTATAATCAAAATGATTATCAAGAAATAAATAATGTTGTATTTAAAAAGTTTAAAGAAATATGTAGAAAATATAACTGCACATTATTTGTTACACATCACTTAAATAAAAGTAATGGAATTATGGGTAGTGTCGGACTAACTGCTGATGTATCTGGAATTATGAAGTTAAAAGAATCTAAAAATAATTATAATAAACTAACTTTAGATTATAAAGGTAGAGATTTAGGTAGATTAGAATTAAATTTAAAAAGAAATGAAAATCAAACTTTTAGTGTTATAGACGAAAATACTAATGATGAAACAGATTATAATCTACTACTATTTATAAAATATGCAGTTGCAAGGAAAGATTTTGATTACACTATATCAGATATCTTATCTAAAACAAATATTTTATTAACCCCAACGCAACTTGGAGGTTTAATTCAAAGAAACCTGCAATTGCTCGAAAAAGAAGGTCTTCATATAACAAGTAAAAGAACTGCTAATGAAAGACTATGGCATTGTTCTTATGAAGAACCTTCTGAAAATAATGAATAAACGTGGCACGTTTTGTTGCGAAGCAATGAAAGTGGCGATAGTGAATTCATTATCCATTAATTAAATGATATAGTATATCGTTTAATTAATCTTGTGATAGCGAATGCCTTCACCTATTTATTAGGTATTGGCTCTAGCTATTACAAGCATAAAGGATTCTAAGGAATATTCCTTAGCTCACGGTTGGGCATATATTATGCCCTAGTGAGATAGAGTATTATTTTAAAACAAGTATTGAAAGGAGGTCAAAATAAATGTACTCAGGAAAACAAACTTTAAGATTAGAAAAATTTAAAGCATCAGATATTGGTGGATTAGATAAAGAATTAAAAGAAAGAAAAGGTTCTGGTAAATATGATAATACTAGAACTCCATACAATATAGAACTAATAAATTATGATGGTCCTACTCTAGCTAGTTCAACATTTGATTATCTTTATTCTAATAATATAAACTATAACCCAAATAAGAAAAGTACAAAAGTATTAAATGGATTAATAATAACAAGTGGTCAAGAATTCTTTGAACACTATGGAATGGAATTTAAAGATACTGGAGAAGTTTATAAAACTGGTGATAATGCAGGTCAACCTATTAGACATGTAGTTATAGATGAAAATCATCAATTACCAACTGAAATAAAAAAATTTTTTGATGAAAGTTTAAATTTTATTAAAGAATATGTAGGAAGTGAAAATATAAGATATGCAGCAATCCATCTTGATGAATCTACTCCACATATGCATATATATTTTACTCCTGTAGTTAATGAAGTTAAAAGAAAGGTATTTGAGTTAGATGAAAATGGTCATCAATTAAAACATGAAATAGTTAATAAAAACGGAGAAAAGAAATTAGTACCTATCCAAAAGAAGGATGAAAATGATAAAAACATTTATGAAACAGTTAAAGGAAAATTTCTAAATTCAGATCAATTTTGGAAACAAAAAGGTGGTAATGCTTCTTATACCCTACTTCAAGATGATTATAATGAATTTATCAAATCTAAAGGATTTAATCTGTTTAGAGGAGAAATTGGTGGAGATAAAATTCATTTAACTAATGCTATGAAACAACAAATTGAATTAAATGCTTTAAACCAAGAAATTAAGCAAGAAAATGAACTGTTAAAAGAGGCAAATAAAGCCGAAAACAAGTTTATTGATAAAGTTGATACAGAAACATCTAAAGATATCTTAAATCCTGTTAAAAAAGGTATTATGAAGCAATACAAAGATGAAGATATAGATAAGTTATCACTCTACTCAAAAGAACTTGCTGAAGATAATATTAAAAAGGATTTAGAAATTAAAACTTTAACTCAAGAAGTTAATAATTTTAAATCAGGAGAGGCCTATATTAATCAAAAGAAAATTATTGATAGTCAAAAAGAAATTATAGAAAACAAAAACAAAGAAATAGGATTTTGGAAAAATAAATTTCAAGAATTAACTGAAGAATTTAATAATTTTAAAAATATGATTCAAAATAAAATTTATTCTTTAACTACAAAATTATTAGATGTACTTCATATTCCATATAATTGGCATCAAGCTAATGATCCTGACTTTGCTATTGATAAAGCAAGACAACACTTAAATAAAAACAAATCACGTAATGATTTTGAGAGATGATTATAAATATTCGTAGTTTGTATGATAAAATATAATTGTTACGAACTGGTATATTTATAAATCCCAACAAAAAGGAGGAATGAAATATGGGAATATATAAATTACCAAAAAATCAATGGACTAAAGATGGTCGTAAATATAAATATTATTGGAACGAAAAAGATAAAAACGGAAAATGGAAAAAAAGTTTTTCCAAAGCATATAAAACTAAATTAGATGCTATGAATGCTGAAAGAGAATTTTTAAATAGTAAGGTTGAATTTGGTGGAGATATGGATATGACCTTTGGTACTCTAACTGACCAATATATTGAATCTCAAAAGAATAAAGTTAGAAAAAGAACAATGGAAACATATTTAAAAAGAAGAAGATATTTTGCTGATTTTGAAAATGTTAAATTAAAAGATATGGATGGAAATCTATATCATAAGTTCCAACAAGACTTATGGAATAAACCTATTAAATGTTCTACTAGAAATGATGTTCAAAAGTTTTTAAAAATTATTCTTAATTGGGGAATGAAAATGTATGATATCAATCTAATGAAATTTTATAAAAAAATAGAGTTCTTTAAAGACCCTAATGAAATGAAAGAAGAAAAAGATGTTTACACTTTTGAAGAGTTTCAAAAATATATAACAGGAACTACTAGTCTAAATGATAAAGCAATGTTTGAAATGTTATATTATTGTGGATTGCGTCGTGGTGAAGCAAGAGGTCTTCAGTGGTCTGATATAGATTGGAATAATAAGTTAGTATCTATTACTAAACAAGCTAACAGTGTTAAAGACAGCCAAAAATATTATGAACTCACTCCACCTAAAACATCTAAAAGTATTAGAACATTACCTCTTACTGAAGTTTTATATAACGATTTAGTAAATTTATACAATGAAAAAAAGAAGTACTATGGCTTCAATGACAAATGGTTTATCTTCGGAGAACACGAACCATTAACTTTCGGAATGATGTCTAGAATTAATGGTAGAATTGCTAAAAACGCAGATATCCGAAGAATAGCACTTCATTGTTTCAGACATAGTTGTGCTTCTTTACTAATAAATACTGGTCAACCAGTAACAACTGTATCAAAATATTTAGGTCATGCTAGTACTAAAGAAACATTAGACACATATGCTCATATGTTTCCAAATAATCTAACTGATGTAAAAAATACTATGGATAATTTAAATCTAAGTATTTAAATAAACTTAAATAAAAAAAATATTTAGTATCTAAAAACTAATATTTGGTATCTAGTATGGTATCTAGTTAAATTCAAAATAGTTAAAAATCCCTTATAAACAAAAGTATTCCCCTCTCTCGAGGGGAATTTCAGGGGGTTTTGGTTACACTTTCACACATATCCGTAAAAGTGTGTGTTACGTAACATATTGTTACGCTATATTAATAATAAAATATTTTAATTTAAAAGTCAATATCTTTAATCCATATTTATACTTTCTTTTAACATATTTTTTAAAACCTCATATTTATCAATACTATCTAATACTTTTTCAGAATCAGCTTTAGCTTTTATCAAAAGTTCATAATCTTTTTGAATATTTGCTAGTTTAAAACTCATATCACCACTTTGTTTTATACCAAATAAATCACCTGATCCTCTTAATTTTAAATCTTCTTCAGCAAGTGTAAATCCATCACTTACATTTTCCATTATATTAAGTCTTTCAGTCTCTCTATTAGTCATTAAAACGCAGTATGATTGTTCACTATTTCTTCCTACTCTACCTCTTAATTGATGAAGTGTTGCAAGTCCAAATTTATATGCATCAAATATAACTATCATAGTTGCATTTTTAACATCTACTCCAACTTCTATTACAGTAGTACTTATTAATATATCTATTTTTTTATTTACAAAGTCATCCATAACTTTATTTTTTTCTTTAGGAGAAAGTTTACCATGCATAACACCTATATTATAGTTTTTAAATGCTAATTTAAACTTCTTTTCTAGTTTCTTAGTATCTTCCATTTCTTCTTCTGAATCTTCTATTAATGGAGATACTATATATATTTGATGACCTAAATCTAATTCTTGTTTTATTTTTACAAGTACTTTTTTTATATCACTATTATCAAATACTTTAGTTATTATCTTTTTTCTTCCACTAGGCATTGTATTTATTATAGATATGTCCATATCTCCATATATAGTAAGAGCATATGTTCTTGGTATTGGAGTTGCACTCATATAAAGTACATCGGGCATATTACCTTTATTTCTTAAGTTATTTCTCTGATTAACTCCAAATCTATGTTGTTCATCTGTTATTACTAATCCTAAATTATTATATTTTATATCATCTTCTATTATGGCATGCGTTCCTATTACCATATTTATCTTACCTGATTTTAATCTATCATATATTTTATTTTTTTCACTTTTTTTAGTACTTCCTGTTAGAAGCGCAATTTCTATATTATATCCTTCTAATAGATTTTTAAAATTTTCATAATGTTGATTAGCTAGTACTTCAGTTGGAACCATAAGTGCACTTTGATATCCACTTAAATATAACGCATACATACTTATTAATGCTACTATTGTTTTACCTGAACCAACATCACCTTCTAATAATCTATTCATTCTTTTATTACTTTTTAAATCCTTAAATATATCATTTAATGCTTCTTTTTGATGAGTAGTTAATTCAAATGGTAATCCATTTATAAATTCATTAATTTTAACTATATCAATATCTTTTTCATAACCAATATTTAAATTATTATTTTTTCTTTTTAGTGCATTTATTTTCATCATAAATATAAATAGTTCTTCATATTTACATCTATTTATCGCATCTTTTAATCCTTTTTTTGGATTATGAATTATTCTAAGTGCTTCTTTTTTATCTATAAAATTATACTTATTTATTATTTCTTCTGGTATATAATCTATAATATTACATTCATTTAATGCTTCATTTATATATTTATTTAATGACTTATTATTTATACCTTTTACTAAGTGATAAATAGGCTCTATTAATGTTCTATCTCCTAAATCAAATAACTTTATATCTGCTGCATTTATTGTATTACTTTTAGTATCATATTTACCTATTACAGTTATATATTTTCCAATTAATAAATTAGGTTTTAAAAATGCTCTATTAAATATTACAACATTTACTAAATTATTACTTGTATTAAACTTAAATGATAATCTATTCATATTTTTAAAGTAACTAATATTTGGAATAGTTTCTATAATTCCAGATACTACTACTTTTTCTTCATATAAGGAAGTTTGTTTTAATATTTCATATCTATATGGATAATCATTTATTAAATCATTAACATTATTTATTCCAAGTTTATTTAATGTACTTACTGTTTTAGGTCCAATACCTTTTATATTTGTTAACTCAGTCAAAACTATTCACATCCTTTAAAAATATTATAACATATTTTTTAAAAAGTACTTGACAAATTACCCATTTGTAAGTAATATATATGCTACCAATTCCCAAATGGCGAATTGGTGCTAGTATCACACTAGCCAACCCCTTTTTATTCTTTTTTATAGAGCTGCCCTTCAGGGGGGACGGCTCTTTTTTTGACTTAAAATATGAAAAAAGTGTAGTTATTATTTTTTAACTACACTTTTTATTTCTTGTAATTCAAATCTATATTTTTGTTTTACATCTGGATATTTATCATGATCTACTTCACTTAAAAACATATCAAGTGGTCTAATCCATAAACTACAATCGTCATATAATCTTCTATATACAACATATTTTTCTTGTGTTTCAGAATGATTTGCTATATCTATAACTAAATAATAGTCTCCTTTAAAATGTTTATATATCCCATTTATTTTTATTTCTCTCATTTTTACCCCTTTTAATTGCTTAAATTTTTATAATATTCAAATCTTTTAATTGCTTCTTTTTTATTTTCTGTTAATAATTCTTTAGCAAGTTTTGGACTAACAGTTTTAATCATTGTATATCTATTTTCTCCATCTAAGAAGTTATCATATAAATCAAAATCTGGTGATTTAAAATCTAATGTAAATTCTTCTTTTTCTCCATCATATCTAAATATTGAGAAATAACCTGATTTTACTGCTAATCTTTCTTCTTCAATAGAATTACCCATTCCTTTTTTAATACCATGATTAATACAAGGTGAATAAGCAATTACTAGTGATGGGCCTTTATGACTTCCAGCATCCCTTAATGCTTTTATTGCTTGATTCATATTTGCTCCTAAACTTATTTGAGCAACATATACATTAGGATATCCCATCATCATTCTTGCTAAATCTTTTTTAGATGTTTTTTTACCATCATTAGCAAATTTAGCAACTGCACCTTTTTCAGTTGATTTACTTGCTTGACCACCAGTATTCGAATATACTTCTGTATCAAGTACTAATATATTTACATCTTCTCCTGATGCCATAATATGGTCTATTCCACCAAATCCTATATCATAACTCCAACCATCTCCACCTACTATCCAAACATCTTTTGACATAATATATCCTTTTAATGGTTCAAGTTCTTTTACTTCATCATAGTTAATATTTTCCATTATTTCTTTAGTAATATTATAATTGTCTTTATTTACTAACCATTTATTAAACATTTCTATATTTTTTATTCCAAGTCTACCTTTTAATCTTTCCTTCATTATATTAGTAATCTTTTCTTTAGCAAGATCCATAGTTATTCTCATACCTAATCCATATTCTGCATTATCTTCAAATAGTGAATTTGACCAAGACACATTGTATGGATTTGTTGGAAGACTTCCACCGTATATTGATGAACATCCAGTTGCATTTGCGATTATAAGTCCATCTTTATATATTTGTGTTAATAATTTTAAGTAAGGTGTTTCACCGCATCCTGCACATGCTCCTGAATATTTAAATAATGGTTCATTAAATGCTACTCCTTTTATAGTAGATTCTAAATATAATTTTTTATTAGTTATATTTTTTATTTCATTATTTATTCTTTCTACTTCTTTATGGTCTGTCATAATTAATGCTTTTGCACCAAGTTTACCAGGACATGTATTTGCACATAAACCACATCCTGTACAATTTTCATAACTAATTTCAAGTGCATATTTATATTCATCATTACCCATACATGGTATAACCACTACATTTTTATTTTTCTTAATTTCATCTTCTGTCATTAATTTTGGTCTTATTACTCCATGTGGACAAACTATAGAACATTGATTACACTCTATACAATTTTCTTTTACCCATCTTGGTAAAACTTGCGCTATATTTCTTTTTTCTAAATTTGATGTATTAACAGGAAATACTCCACTTTCGTGTTTTTCAAAATCTTTTACTGTTAAATCATTACCTTTTAAATGAATAATATTATCTATAATTCCAGTATATTTTTCTTCTGAATAACTTAGATTTTTCCAAAGTTCATCTACTTCTACTTTAACAATTTTATTTTCTATATCTTTTATAGCATTAATATTATTATTTACTATTTCATCACCTTTTTTAGAAAAATGAAGTTTAATACTTTCTTTTTGATTATTTGTAAATTCAGCATGTGGAAGTACTTTAGTTATATATACAATAGCATTTTCCATTATCATACTTATTTTATTTGGAATATTATTTTCTTTAGCAATCTTATATGCATCAATTATATAAAATTTAACATTCTTTTTTGAAAGTTCATATTTTATTTTATTTGATAAAGTATTTTTTATTTCTTGTTCAGTTTTATCTGTTACTAATATGAATATACCATTTTTTCTTATTTTAGATAACATATCATACTTTTCTAAATATACATCTTTAGTACATACTACAATATGTGGATTTGTTATATAATATGGCATATTTATTTTTTCTTTTCCTATTCTTAAGTGTGATACAGTAATTCCACCACTCTTTTTAGAATCATATTCAAAATATCCTTGTACAAAAGCTTCAGTTTCTGTTCCAACTGTTTTAATAATATCTTTAGATGCTGAAATCATACCATCTGAACCATATCCATATATAAGCATTTCAATATTTTTCTTATCGCTTTTTATTTTACATGGTTTTAAACTTTTACCTGTAACATCATCTACTATTCCTATTGTAAATGAGTTAATAGGTTCATTACTATCTAAATTTTTAAATACTGCATATAGATCTTCTAAATTAGTATCTTTACTAGATATTCCATATCTTCCACCTATTATAAATGGTTTATTTTTTACATCATTAAATATATTTACTACATCTTCATATAGTGGTTCACCAACTGCTCCTGCTTCTTTTGCTCTATCTAATACCGCTATTTTACGTACCTTTTTAGGTAATACTTCTAAGAAATATTTTTTAGAGAATGGTCTAAATAAATGAACTATTAATACACCTACTTTTTCTCCCTTAGCATTAAGTACATCTACAAGTTCTTTTAATGCATCACAAACAGAACCCATCGCAACTATTACTTTTTCTGCATTTTCATCACCATAATAATTGAATGGTTTATAATCTGTTTTAAATTTTTTATTTATTTTTTCCATGCATTCATTTACTACATCAGGCATCTTATCATAATATTTATTTCTTGCTTCTAAATTTTGAAAATATACATCATCATTTTGTGTTGTACCTTTTATTTGTTTTTTTGATATCATACTTTCTTTTCTAAAGTTATCTATTGTTTTAAATGGTACAAGACCTTTTATCTCAGACATATCTGGAACATATACTTTATTTAGTTCATGACTTGTTCTAAAACCATCAAAAAAATTAACAAAAGGTAGTTTTCCTTTTAGTGTACTTAAGTAAGATGCAAGTGTCATATATATTGTATCTTCTACAGAAGAAGACGCTAAAAAGCAAAATCCTGTACTTCTTGATGCATATATATCAGAATGATCTCCAAATATACTTAAAGCATGTGTTGCGACAGTTCTTGATGCTACATTTATTACACAAGGAAGCATTTCGCCGGCTATTTTATACATTGAAGGTATCATTAAAAGAAGTCCTTGACTTGCAGTATATGTACTAGCAAGTGAACCTGTTTGAAGAGAACCATGTACAAGCGCTATTGCCCCTGCTTCGCTTTGCATTTCTATTAATTTAACTCTATTATTAAATAGATTAAGTCTTCCTTCAGTGCTCCATTTATCTATATATTCACTCATTGGTGATGCAGGTGTTATTGGATATATACCCGCTATTTCAGTAAACATATAAGATATATGTGCACATGCTTCATTACCATCTATTACTTTATATTTTCCCATGTTATCACTATCCTTCTAAATAATTATAACATTAAAATATATTATTTAAAATAAAAAAAAGACTAATATCTTTAAAAAGAACTGATATTAATCTTTACTCTTTTATTATCTTTTAAATAAGAACTTGCTTGAACTACAGTTCTAATAGAATTAGCAATCTTTCCTTCTCTTCCTATTACAGAACCCATATCTTCCTCTTTAACAACTACTTCTATAATTATTTCATCATCATTAGAAAATTCTTTTACTGAAATAGAATCTGGATCACTAACAAGACTTTTAACAATCATTTCTGTTAATTCTACTAAAGTCATTATTATTTACCGCTCTTTTCTTCATGGAATTTAGTCATAATTCCTGCTTTAGATAATACATTTTTAGCTGTATCAGTTGCGATAGCACCATTTCTTAACCATTTTAAAGCATCTTCTTCTTTAATTTTGATTTCACCATCAATTGGATTATAGTAACCAATTTCATCGATTGTTTTACCATCTCTTGGGCTTCTTGAATCAGCGATTACAACTCTGTAGAATGGTCTTTTTTTAGCTCCCATTCTTTTTAATCTAATCTTAACTGCCATATTTAACTCCTCCTTTTCCACTCACTGTAAGTCAATTATACTAAAAAAAAGAAGTAGTGTCAACTATTTTTGTTGACAACTACTCTAAAAAATCCTCATTTACTTCATTATCTATTTCTTCTAGTGTTTCATCAGTTACATTATCATCAAATACTTCCCATTTATCTTCATCATCTTCAACCATTATTTTAACTTTTGTATCACCAACAACTTCTATACCAAGTTCCTTTTCTATATCAAAATCTATAGTATTACCATTTATTTGTACATTACCGCAACTTGGTTGTTTAAGTACTCTAACAATAATTTCTGAATCATTAAAGTCTACATCAAGTTTTGTCTTAACATTAATAAGCTCATTATATTTAATTGTTTCATTAATAACATTTGTTTTTGTATCGTTATCATATGAATACCATATATTTATATCAAATGAACCATCAACTACTACATCATCACCTTGTACATATCCTTTAAATTTATGATTAATTATCCAGCACCCTAATATTGTACTTGGAACAACTTCACTTTTAACACTATACTTATTTTTGAAATATTTTTTACCTTTACCTATTACTGCCTTAGTTATAATTTCTTTATAATTAGACATTCTTATCACTCCTCTACTTTAATTTATGATAAAAAATAAAAAAAGTGCCTATAAAATGCACTTTTTTTAAAAAGGTAATTTAATTACATTATTGTTGTTTATGTCATAATTAGTTATCTCAACATAATATTTTATATTATTTGCTTTATCATTACTTAAATTATCAATAACATAATCAATTTTATAAACAAACGATTTTGACTTATCTACATATATTTTAACATCTACATTTCCAGGTAAATCTTTTTCACTCATAATATTTTTTTCATAAATAAGATTATATGCGTCACTCTTTTTCATTAAAACTGTATATTTTTTGTAACTGATACCATTTATAACCTCACTATCAGCTTTTTTAATCTTTATAATAGAGTTCTTTAATTTGTTATAATCAAGTTTAAAGTCTTCTTTATTTGAACATGAAACTTTATACTCATCACCATCTTTAGAATAACATTCTGTTTTATTATTCTTTGTAACTAAATATTTATTAATACTGCTTGTAAGTTCTTCATCATCATATTTATTTATAATGATATTTTTTATTCCACTAGTTCTAGCAATACTATATTCCATTTTAGATTTCGATGTAACGCTTTCAATATTAAGAATATAACTACTAGAATAATTTATTTTACTAGAATATTTATTTGTATTATTTAAGTAACTATTTAAAGATATTTTCTTCCCTATAAAAAATATTCCTATAAATATAAATAAAAGTACTACTGTTACTACTACAATTTTAATTTTTTCTTTCATAAATTCTCCTAAAGAAGAATTATATTGTCATTAATTCTTCTTCTTTTTCTTTTAATTTTTCATCTACTTTTTTATTAAAATCATTAATTAGATCTTGTACTTCATTCATTAAAGACTTTTCCATATCTTCATTTATTTCTTCATCTTTTTTAATTGCATTATTAGCATCTTGTCTAATATTTCTAAGTGCTATTTTAGCTTCTTCAGCAAGAGTTTTTGCCTGTTTAACAAATTCTCTTCTTCTATCTTCAGTAAGTTCTGGAATAGCAATAAATATAAGTTCTCCAGTGTTATTAGGAGTTAATCCTAAATCAGCTTCAAATATAGCCTTTTCAATATTAGCAAGACAAGATTTATCAAATGGTTTAATTTGAAGTCTTCTTGCTTCTGGTACAGATATGGTTGCTAATTGATTAAGTGGTGTTGGTGTACCATAATATTCTACCTTTACACCATCTAATATTGCAGGATTTGCTCTACCTGCTCTTATTGTTTTAAATCTTTCTAAAAGATTTTCAATAGTTTTTTCCATTTTTTCATTTGCTTCTAAAATAATTTCATCCATTTTCATTTTTTCCTTTCAATATAGTTATATTTTACTATATATTATTTTTTTCTTCAAGTACTACATTAAAAAGAAAAAGAGAAATAATTTCTTATTTCTCCTATATTATTACCCTTTTATTTGGTTCATTACTTCTTCAGCAAAGTTTTCTTCTTTCTTTTCGATTCCTTCACCAACTTCAAAACGTACCATATTAACTATAGAACCGTTTTTAGATTTAACAAAGGCACCAACAGTCATATCAGAATCTTTAACGAAGTCTTGTTCTTCTAAACAAATTTCTTTATAGAATTTATTTATACGACCATTAACCATTTTTTCAGCTATTTCAGCAGGTTTTCCTTCATTCATAGCTTGTTCTTTTAATACTGATGTTTCTCTTTCAACTTCTTCAGCTGGAACATCTTCTCTTTTTACATATGATGGTCTCATAGCTGCTGCATGCATTGATACATCTTTAGCAGTTTCTTCGTCTGCACCTTCTAATAAAGTTAATACAGCGATTCTACCACCCATGTGGATATAACTTCCAAAGTTTTGTGAATCAGTTTTTGAAAGTCTTGCAAATCTTCTAAAACTAATTTTTTCTCCTATAGTTGCTGTAAAATTAACTATAGTATCGTTTAAAGTACCTTCTTCAGTACTTAAACTCATTGCTTCTTCCATTGTTTTAACATCATTTTTAACAATTAATTCAGCAATTTTGTTTACTAAATTTACAAATTTTTCATTCTTAGCAACAAAGTCTGTTTCACAGTTAACTTCAACTATTGATGCATTATTTCCATCAATAACAACTGTACTTAATCCTTCTGCTGCTACTCTATCTGCTTTTTTAGCAGCTTTACTAATACCTTTTTTTCTTAGATAATCGATTGCTTCATCGATATCATTATTACTAGCTTCAAGTGCTTTTTTACAATCCATTAATCCAGCACCTGATAAATCTCTTAATTCTTTAATTAAACTTGTATTCATTTATATATCCTCCTTTTAGATTACTATTTATTTAAAATTTCTAAAAGTTCACTTTTCTTAAGTTTACTGTATCCTTCGATACCTTCAGCTTTAGCCATTTCTTTTAGTTCAGCAACTGTTTTTTTAGATAAATCTTCTTTATCTTCGGCTTTGATTTCTTCAACAGTTTCTTTAACTTCTTCTTTTTTAGCTTCTGCTTTTACTTCTTTAGTTTCGCTTTTTTTAGATTCTTTTTTTGATTCTTTATTAGCATTTTTGTTTTTATCGTCATCAGTTAAAAAGTCTACCATTTCTCTATCTGTACCTTCATTAATTGCATTAGCAAGTACTCCTAAAATGATTTTAACAGCTCTTACAGCATCATCATTTGCAGGTATTACATAATCAACTAAATCTGGATCACAGTTAGTATCAACAATACCAAATACAGGTATTCCAAGTTTTCTTGCTTCTTTGATTGCTATATATTCTTTCTTTGGATCAGTAATGATCATAGCATCAGGTAATTTTTTCATATTTCTAATTCCACAGAAATAAGAATTTAACTTGTCATATTCTTTCTTAATTTTAATAACTTCTTTTTTAGGTAGAACATCTAAAGTTCCATTTGCTTCCATTTTTTCAACTTGATCTAGATATCCTATTCTTCTTTTGATAGTTCTGAAGTTTGTTAAAGTTCCTCCAAGCCATCTTTCTGTTACATAGTAACTATCTGATCTAATTGCTTCTTCCATAGATGCTTCTTGAGCTTGTTTCTTTGTACCAACAAAGATAACCTTTCCACCATTTTGTGCGATTTCTCTTAAAGCAACATATGCTTCTTCGATTTTTTTAACTGTTTTTTGTAAATCGATAATATATATACCTTCTCTTGCAGTGAAGATATATTCTTTCATTTTTGGATTCCATCTTTTTGTTTGATGACCAAAATGAACACCAGCTTCTAATAAATATCCCATTGAAACTACTGCCATAAATTCATTCCTCCTTTTGTTTTTCTTCCAGATATATCTTTTTTACTCTCCACCCATATGAGCACATGGTTTGTAAATCAATATCTGTGTTTTTTCAAAGCCAAAATTATTATAACATACCATAAATAAAGTGTAAATATTATTTTTGTGATTTTTCCCTTTATTAACATGGATTTATATCAATACTAATACTAACTTTATTATTATTTTCTAAATTCGATACATTATTTAATATTTCTCTCATTTTTTCTTTATTCCTAAATTTTATAATTATTTGAAAATAATATATTTTATTTACTCTTGATACACCAGATACAGATGGACCTAATACAATCATATCTTCACTTATATTTTCTTTTATATAATTTGCGATTTTTTTTGATTCACTAAGTGATAAATTATAATCTTTACTACCAATCTTTATTAGACTAATAAAATAATATGGTGGATATTTTAAATCTTTTCTTATTTTTATTTCCCTATTAAAGAAATCTACATAATTATGTGTTTTAGATAGTTCAATACTATAATTATCGGGATTAAATGTTTGAATTATTACATCGCCTTTTATGTTTCCTCTACCTGCTCTTCCAGATACTTGACTAAGCATTTGATATGTTCTTTCACTACTTCTAAAATCTGGAAAATTAAGTATTGTATCAGCATTTATTACTCCAACTAATGAAACAAGAGGAAAGTCAAGACCTTTCGCTATCATTTGTGTACCAACTAAAATATCATATTCATGATTTAAAAATGAATTTATTATTTTTTCGTGGGCACCTTTTTTTGTAGTTGTATCTATATCCATTCTAACTGTTCTGTAACTCTGAAATATCTTCTTTATTTCTTCTTCTACTTTTTCTGTACCTTGACCAAAATCTTTTAATGATTCATTCTTGCATTTTGGACATACGTATTTTTTCTTTTCTGCATATCCACAATAATGACATCTATTCATACCACTAGTCTTATGATATGTAAGTGTTATATCACAATTAGGACATTTAATAACTTCACCACATGAACTACATAATTGATAACTTGAAAAGCCTCTTCTATTTAAAAATAATATTACTTGTTCATTATTTTCTAGTTTTTCCCTCATTTTTTCTATTAATATTTCTGAAAATAAACTATTACCTTTTTTTACCTCATTTTTCATATCAACTATTGTTACATTTGGTAAACATGCATTATTTGCTCTTTTTGTTAATGATACAAGTTCATAATAACCTTTTTTACCTCTTGCATAACTTTCTATTTGAGGTGTTGCACTTCCTAATACTACCTTCGCATTATGATATTTTCCTCTAATAATTGCAACATCTATTGCGTTATATCTAGGATTATGTTCTTGTTTATATGTACTAGAATGTTCTTCATCAATTATTATTATTCCAATATTTTTAAGTGGTGTAAATATTGCACTTCTAGCACCTATTACAATAGATACTTCTCCTCTTCTTATTTTTCTGTATTCATCATATTTTTCACTTTCAGAAAGTGCACTATGAAAAACTGCTATTTTATTTCCAAAATGTACTTTAAATCTATTAATAATTTGAGGTGTTAAACTTATTTCAGGAACAAGCATTATTGCTGTTTTTCCTAAAGAAATTTGTTTATTTATTAGATGCATATATATTTCTGTTTTACCAGATCCAGTAACACCATTTAAAAGAATTACATCTTTTTTACTATTTTCTATTTGATTTATTGCTTCTTCTTGGTATTCATTTAATTTTAAAAGGGGCTCTATTTTATAACTATTATCTAATCTATATTTTTCTTTTTCTTCTTCTATTACAAGACCTTTATCTTTTAATACTTTTATTATATTTGATTGATATTTTGATTTTAATGATATTTTATTTTTTAATAAATCTTCTACTACTTCAATTTGTTTTTGTGCTTTTGATGTAGTTATAAATTCTTGTGCTTCTTTTATATTTGCTAATTTTAAATATTTTTCTTTTTTTACATTAATATTAGTTTTAGCACTTGCTTTATAACCTGATGGAAGCATTGCTTGATATATTGATATTAAATTACATACTAAATCTTTTTTTAGTTCTTTTCCAAGATTTAACAGTTCTTCATTAAGTATTGGTTCTTCATCTATAATACTAGTTATTTCTTTTAAATCATATTCACTATTTTTCTTTATATCAATTATAAATCCTTCTAGATTTTGTTTACCAAATGGTACTAATACTCTTTTTCCTATCTCTATTTTATTTTCTAAATCTTTAGGAACCAAATAATCAAAAGTCTTTTCTTTATTATTAAATGATATTTCTACAAGTACACTTATTACCATATTATGCCTCCGTAAAACTATTTTATCATAAAAAAAAATGAAAGTAATTAATTTACTTTCACTTTTCTTGTTTGATTTGCATATACCCAGTCTCCACCAGGATTTTTATCAAACCATCTGCTTTCAGTTTTTGTTGTTACTGTTCTATATTTATATCTATATAATATTCTTGTTTTAACATTGTGTGTATAATCACCTAGTTCGCTTTCGCTATCAACCCATTTACCTAAATCTATATATGATGTTGAACTTGTTGTTTTATGTTCTCCAGTATATGTATATCCTTTTGGTGAATTTATTGAATTTGTCCATATTGTTGATTCAATATACTTTTCAGGAATATTCTTTTTATATTTATATTGTTTTCTTGTAGTAACATAATGAGTATATTCACCTAGTCTCTCTTTATTAGTTACCCATTTACCAATACTTTCATATTTTGTAGTTCTTGTAATTTTCTTTTCATTAGCATATACATAACCTGATGGTGATTCTTTTGAATCTGTCCATGTTGTATCTACTATATACTTTTCACCATTGTTAATTCTATATCTATATTCTGTTTTAACAATTGTATAACCACTATTTGTATATGGAGTTGGATCTGATACTACTTTTTCATCAGTTGATGTAGAAGTAGAACTTGAATATGTTCTATAGTAATACATATATTGTTTAGATTCTTGAAGTTCATATACTCTATAATAATATCTAACTACAGCAGAATTACCATTACAATTATCTGTGCATGTATCTTTTTGTGAATATAAAAATTCATATTTTCTATTTCCAGATATTGGATTCATTTGTTGCGTTGAACCCCATGAATCATATATTGTTTTCCAAGAACTTGTTGTTTGTGTATTATATGGACCATACCATTGTTTAGTACTTGTATCAGCTGGTTTTGAATCTCTCCAAACACCTTCTTTTATCCAATCAGACCATGTTCCTTTTGTTGTTTGAACTGTTTTTCTAACAGTATATCTTTTATCTATTACTTTTACAGAACTTGATTCAGATTTTTTCTCTGTTGTCCAATCAGTATCTGTATAATTATCTTTATATGCATATTTTATATGTTTATATTTTGTTGTTTCTACTACATAAGGTTTATAACCTGTATATAATGTTCTAATTGCATATAACTTATATGTATCACTAGTAGATTTAACTTCATCTGTCCAATCAGTTTCTATTTGCCAATTATCTTTATATGCATATTTTATATGTTTATAAAGTGTACTACCATTTGAAACTTTCTTTTGACCAGTATATTGTTTTTTTGTATCAACTAATCTTACATTATCAGTTTCTTTTTCTTTATTTTCTTGATAATTACCAGCATTCCATTTTACATCTGTTATTGTTCTTGTATATAAATATTGTAATTTATATTTATCATTATTTGAAGGTTTATCATTTGATGGCTTATCATTAGATGGTGTTGGTTGTGGTTTATTGATGGTAACTTTACCATTGTCATCTGTTGTTGGTTTTTCTTCTTGAGCACAAGAACAACTACAATTTACTGTTTGTTCTGGACAAAAATTATAACATCCAATAGGTTCAATTATATAATCTTCTTTATTTGGACAAGATAAATGAACTTCTAAAGTATATTCTTTTTCACCCTTTGTAACTTTTATATATGATTTATTTGCATCACACTCATTACCATCTTTGTCTAAGAAAGGTAAAATTAATTTTTTATCTAACATTTGTTGTAATGTTAATTTAACTGAATCTCCTACTTTTTCTGGCATTCTTTCTTTAGTAAAATAACTATCTGCTGCATCTTTCATGCTTTGTACATTATTATTGAATACTGAATCATAAAATGCTGTTAAATTAGGCATTGGAAATAATATAGTTATCAAAAATACAAATAAAAGTATTAAAAATATCTTAATTATTAAATCCCTAACTATACTTGATTTTCTAGTTTCTTCCATAAAAATTCCCCCTCTTCGAAAATAACGACCATTATGATAGCATAAGTTATAAAAATTGTCAAATTATTTAAACAAACAAAATTTTACAATATGATTAATTTATGATAATGTCTTAAGTGTTAACTTTTGAAAATGTCTCAAGTT
>URBY01000004.1 GCA_900546245.1 uncultured Mycoplasmatota bacterium
TTGAGCCATTCATCATAAGAAATTATTTGATGATTACCCGTTTTAACATTTTTAAAAAAATCTTGTTTCAATTCAGAGAATAGAGCATTAAAAACATCATTAACTCTATTTTTAGCAATCATTTTTCCTTGAATACTTGATTTTATACTTTCAATATGGTTATGACTTGGAATAGTTGCATTTAAACTTTCACTTTTTATTTCATCAATACTATTAAATAAATATCCAACAGGAGATATTCGCATAGCAGAACCATTTCCAAAACTTTCACCCATATAATCATTTTTTAACCATTCAACAAATCCTTTACCAAACCTACTTCTTCCGTATATATCTTTTCCTAAATTTATTTCTCTTAAACCATACTCTCTTAGCTTTTTTTCATAAGATTCACCATTTAATATTGCATCCGCAATAGCGGTTGTTAAAATAGAATCATCTGTACACGAACAATTTTCATTAAATAAAGGAACATTTCTATCCATTATTTTCATTCTATCTTCATATGATCTATTTTTATTTTGTATTTCTAATACTTCGTAATATGAACCTACTATATCACCAATTATTGCTCCATACATATTTACATATCACCCCTTTTTCATCTATATAAATTATTTTCAATTATATATTTTACTATATTTTCATCCATTATCTTTAATATTTTTTTATTATTTATATTTTTTCTAATATAGCTTGAAGAAATATTATCTGAATTAATATTAGGAATCACTATATTTTTACTATTAATTTTACTTAGTATTTCATTAATATTATCATTATTTCTTCTTATTACTATTAACTTAAAATTGTCCAATATATAATCATAATTTTTCCAAGTTGTTATTTTTTTTAAATTATCTGAACCACATATAAAATATATTTCATCATTTTTATAAATATTTTTAAAATGATTAAGTGTTTCATATGTAAAAGTTAATTTACCAAATTCATAATTAGATACATCTAAATTATCATACCCCTCTATCATTAACTTTAACATATTATATCTATCATTTTGATTTGATAATCCTTTTTTATTATATTTATTTCCTGTTGGAACATATATAACCTTATTTAAATATTTATTTTTTATTAAATCTAATGCAATATTTTTATGCATGTTATGTGGTGGATTAAATGATCCTCCAAATATACCTATTTTCATATACATCTGTCCTTTTAATTATAATTATTTTCTTTAATTAATTCTGCTACTCTTTTAGATAAATCAACTTCTTCAAACCAAGCTTTATCCTTTATCTTTGATGGTATATAAGATAAATTAGTTGTATATAATTTATCAAATAATCCCTTATTAAAGCAGTTATCAAATTCTTCTATACCTTCTGTGAAAAATGCAAATGTTACTGCTAAATATATCTTACCTGCACCTTTTTCTTTTAAAAGTTTTATAGTTTCTATTATTGATGAACCACTTGCTATCATATCATCAACTATAATGATATTTTTACTTTTTACATCATCACCTAAATACGTATGCTCAACTATTTTGTTTTTACCATCTTCTACTTTATTTAAATCTCTTCTTTTATAAAATACTCCTACATTAGATTTCAAAATATCAGCATACGCTCTTGCTCTTGTCATTCCTCCCATATCTGGACTTACAACTAAAATATTGTTAATATCTTCTTTTTCTTTAATTTGGTTTAAAATATCTAAAGAAGCATTAGAATTTTCAAATGAAAGATTTAAAAGAGCATTAGAAACGCATATATTATGTACATCAAATGTTATTATATTATTTACATTTAATCTTTCAAGTTCTTGAAGTGCAAGTGCACAATCTAATGATTCATTTTCTATTCTTTTATCTTGTCTTGATTGATATAAAAGTGGCATAATAAGTACTATTTTTTTAGCGTAGCCTTGAAGCGCAGATATTACTCTTTTTATATCTTGAAAATGTTCATCTGGTGACATATGATGAATAAATCCATACATTTTATAAGTTATATCATAATTTGCAATATCACTAATTATGTAAACGTTTTTACCTTTTATATTAGTATTTATTCTTATCTTTCCTTCACCATTACTAAATCTATCTCTTGTTATATCAGCAATAAATGATTTATCAGTTTTATATATTTTCTTTAAATTATTATCAATTTTTTTACCTAATTCTTCTATATTGTCAAGTACAATAAGTTTTAAATCTTCCATTTTAAATACCTCCTAAATTTCTTCTAATTCTTTAATCCATATATTATATGATGCATCACTTGGCATCCTTAAATCACCTCTTGGTGAAAGTGATATACTTCCTACTTTCACGCCATCAGGCATACAACTTCTTTTAAATTGTTGAGTAAAAAATCTTTTTATAAATACTTTTAACCATTTTAATATTTCTTCTTTACTATATTCATTTTCAAATGTATTTACCGCTAACATATATATTTTTTTAGGTGATGCGCCATATCTAAAGAAATGATATAAGTAAAAATCATGTAATATATATGGTCCTATTTTATCTTCTGTTATTTGTTTAATATTACCTTTTTCATCTGCGGGTAATAATTCTGGTGATATAGGTGTTGATAAAATATCATACAAAACCTTCTTATTTTTCTTATCAGTATCAGCAATATATTTAACTAAATACTTTACAAGTGTTTTTGGAATACTAGAATTTACAGAATACATACTCATATGATCTCCATTATAAGTACACCATCCAAGAGCAAGTTCACTTAAGTCACCTGTTCCTATAACAAGTGCATTTTCTTTATTTGCAATATCCATAAGTATTTTTGTTCTTTCTCTTGCTTGAGCATTTTCATAAGTTATATCATGATTATTAATGTCTTGATCAATATCACTATAATGAACTAAACATGCTTTTTTAATATCTATTTCCTTTAGTGTTGCATTATTTATTTTTATTAAATCAAGTGCATTTTCATAAGTCCTATTAGTTGTACCAAAACCAGGCATTGTAACTGCAATTATATTTTTATTATCAATTTTAAGTTTTTCAAATGCCTTTTTTATTACTAAGAATGCTAATGTTGAATCAAGTCCACCAGATACTCCAATAACACATTTTTTTATATTTGTATGTTTTAATCTTTTAGCAAGAGCACTACTTTGAATATTTATTATCTCTTTACATCTTTCTTCTCTTTTTTCTTCATTTGATGGTACAAATGGATATTTACTATATTTTCGTGAAATAAAATTATTTTTAGAAGTTGTAAAGCATATATTTCTATATTCTTTATCAGTATTTGAAATAAAACTTGTATTTTTTCTTCTATCATTTACTAATCTTTTTATATCTATATCACTATATATTAAATTACTATTAAAATCAAACCTATTATTTTCACTTAATAATTTTCCATTTTCATATATTAAACTTGAGCCTGAAAATAACAAATCTGTACTACTTTCATTTATACCTGATGATGAATAAACATATCCTGATATTGTTTTAACAGATTGCATTTTTATAAGTTCTTTTCTAAAATCATATTTTCCTATTGTTTCATTACTTGCGGATAAATTAAATATAATACTTGCACCACTTGATGCATAATCATTACTCTTAGGATATAAACTCCATACATCTTCACATATTTCAACACCAAATTTTAATTCATCATCTAATTTACTTGTAAATATTAAATCTACACCAATTGGTACAATTTCATTAAATAAATTTATTTCTTTTATTTTTAAATCATTGCTGCTTTTAAACCATCTCATTTCATAAAATTCATTATAATTTGGGATATATGTTTTTGGTACAATACCAAGAATTTTTCCATTATTTATAACTACTGCACAATTATATAATTTATTTTCACATTTTATAGGTGATCCTACTATAATAACTATCATTTTATCTTTTGAATAATCTACTAAATCTTTAAGACCTTCATATGATTTATCAATTAAGATATCTTGATTAAATAAATCACCACATGTATACCCTGTTATTGAAAGTTCTGGAAAAGAAATTATTTGAATATTCTTATTTACTGCTTCATCTATTTGTTTTTTTATCATTTGAACATTGTATATTGTATCTGATACCTTAAGTTCTAAAGTAGATGCACCCACTTTTACATATCCATATTCATTCATTTTATCACTCCATTATATATTTTTTTGATTTTTCAATTACGTAAGCAGAATTTAATCCTTTTATGTAACCTTCATTAAATAATTCTTGTAACTCATCACTTGTTACTAATATATATTTTATAAATTCATCTTTATCTAACTTTTGACTTCTTACCTTTTTACAATTTCTAGCAATATAGTAATAATTATATGCTGAAGAACATCCTTGATCTTGATAGTAACTTCCAAGGTATATAAAGTCATCTGATTCATATCCTGTTTCTTCTAATAACTCTCTTTTTGCAGCATCAATAGGATTTTCAAAAGACTCTATATATCCTGCAGGTAAACCAATATCAACAGTTTCTTTTGTAAAAACTCTAGGTTCAATTGCAAGTATTATTTTTTTATCTTCTGTAATAGGTAATATTATTGCTGCACTTCCATCATTATTTCCTTTTAATATTTTTTCTCTTGTTATTGTTTTATTATTTTTAAGTGTACATGAATAAGATTCTATACTTAGGAAATTTGATGGTGAAGTTTGTTTCATTTTGGTTGTCTTTAGTTCTTCAAGATAAGATTTTATATTTTTTAACTTTTCTTTATCCATGTTTTCACCTACATTTTCTTAACTAAACTTCTATACTCTGAAATCATATTATTTTTAAAATTTACATATTCTTCTGTTCCATCAACATAATATTCATGTGGCATTTTTTCTCTTTTTACTTCAGGATATAGTGTTTTCATTTGATCATTACAATATTTTTGTTTTGTAAAAATATCTGGATCTTCATAAACTAATTTCCCATTTTTAAATATAGGCTTTTGTAATTCTACAAGTTCAAAATCAGTTATTGTATTTTTCTTTAATGGATCTATAGTACTTACAATAGTTAATTCTCTTTCATTTGTTTCTTCATTTTTTCTACACATTATATCTGCAAGTGCATATCCAGTTGATTTTGAATAAGCACGATATAATTTTTTGTAATCTGGATTTACTATTTTTACAGTATCATTACTTAATTTTATTTTAGGAATTACATTACCTTTTTCATCTATTAATGCAACTTCTTTATAAACACATCCCATTCTTCCATTTGGCTTTGATATATTATCTCCAACACCTAGACTATCAAACTTAGCACCTTGATTAAATAAAGATTCTATAGTTTCTGCATTTAATCCATTACTCAAACAAATTTTTGCTTGTGGGAATCCTGCTGCATCAAGCATTTTTCTCGCTTCTTTTGATAAATATGCTAAATCGCCTGAATCAATACGTATTCCAATATTATCAAGAGGCATATTATTTTCCTTCATATATCTAAACACTCTTATTGCATTAATAACACCACTTTTTAATGTATCAACTGTATCTACTAAAAGAATACAATTATCTGGATATGCCTTCGCATACGCTAAGAATGCTTCATATTCATTTGGAAATGATTCTATAAAACTATGAGCCATAGTTCCCATTGCTTTTATATTAAGCATATCTGCCGCAATTATATTACTTGTTCCTATACATCCCGCCATTATTCCATATATTGATGAATCAATTGCTGCTTCAGAACCATCTGCTCTTCTTGCACCAAACTCCATAACTCCTACTTTTCCATTAGTTGATTCTATTATTCTTCTAGCACTTGTTGCATGTTCCATAGCTCCATTTATCATAGATAATATTGCTGTTTCAACTATTTGTGCTTCTATTATTGGTGCTTTAATTGTTATAAGAGGTTCATTTGGAAATACTGGAGTACCATCCATAATTGCATATATATCACCTGTAAATTTAAAGTTTTTTAAATAATCTATAAATTCTTCTGAATAACCATTTCTTCTGAAATAATCTAGTTCTTTTTCTGTAAATTTTAAATTTTCAATATAAGGAATTACCTTATCAAGTCCTGCCATTATAGCATATCCACCATCATTTGGTATTTTTCTAAAAAATAAATCAAATACTGCTTCTTCCTTTTCTTTATTATTACTTAAATATCCATTTGACATTGTAAATTCATATTCATCACTCATTAGAGTATAGTTTCTTGGTAATCTTTCATAACCATTATATATTTTCATAATTTTCACCTATTTAAGAATTAATCCTAATTCTTTTTCCTTTCTTTCTAATTCTTCTATATTTGGAACCATAATAATTCCTGCTTGTGTCATAACTTTTTTTGCTATATCCATCCATTCTTCCCTGTTATGTTCTAAAGAATCATAAGTATCAATTGTATTTTCAACAACAAATATTTTTGCTCTTCTATTTATTTCATCTAGATACCTTGAAAAAGTTCTTGCAAAATCCATAACACATAAATCTGCACATACTCCTCCAATAACAATTTCATTTAAGTTATCTTGACTTTTTATATCATCTTGCAAATTTCTATTAAGCATTCCATTAATTGAATTTTTATAATAAGTTCTTGTATTTTCTTTATTTTGTTCATTTATAAATTCTGGTATTAATTCTGCTTCTTTTGTTCCAAGTACACAATGAGATGGATATGAATCAAATTCTATTGAATCAGTAGTATGCCCTTCTAATACAAAATTTACTAATTGATTTTCTTTTCTAAATTTATTAATTAATTTTAATTGTTCATTAACTAGTTCATTATATTTTGGATTAGCCATATTTCCAAAATTAACAAATCCATTATTCATATCAATCATGTATAATGCCTTTCTTATATTTTCATACACTTCTTTTTTTGACTTTCTGTCCATATTATATCCTTCTTTCTTTTTATCTTTTTGTTAATAACAAATTACAAAAAATATTCTTTATAACATTTTGTTAATAACATATTTTAATTTAAATCAGATTTTTTCTCATCTGTTACTAACATTTTATTAAAAACACATAAATTTGTCAACTCTTTTTGTAAAAAAAATTAAGAAATTTTATTTTTTCTTAATTTTTCTTATTTAATCTATTTTTAAAATAAGATTTATTTTAATTATTAAATCTAAGTAAATATCTATTCGGATTTTAAATTAGATTTCATTTTTCTAATATTATAATTTTTTAATATCTATTATCATTCTTGGATGATAACCATTTTTTATCATAAAAATTAATTCCACTTTTATTATAGGCAAATACATCAATAAATGAATATTCACAATTATTTTTTCTAAAATACTCTTCCATTTTATTTAATAATATCTTACCTATATTAAGATTTCTGTATTCTTTTTTCATAATCAGTTCCGTTACCTCTCCTTTTTTAGGACACTTGTAATCCAAATAATCATTTTCTTCATATTTTGGTATTATTCCCATAATAAGACCAACCACATTTTTATTATCAATATATAAATAGCATTTCCCATTATTATTTTTTACTTCTTCTAAATCAACTAATGCCATTTTTTCTCTATAAGCAGCACTAACTATATCTAAATTATCTTCATCAATACTTACAATATATTCTTCAAGTTCAACAAGTAAATCTCTAACATCTTCTAAATATTTATCTTCATATTCTATTATCATTAATACCCCTTTACCAACCTTTTAACTTGTTTTTCTGCTATTTTTAAATAATAATCGTTATTTGTATTGTAATATGTTTCTAATAATTCTATTATATCGTACACACTAAGTCTTTCATTTAAATATTTGATATTTTTTAATTCTTGATAATTTTCTATAATTAAATCCATAAATTTTTTGTAATCACTAGGAACTGTCAACATATCCGTTTTTTCAGATGCCCATCGATATGGTTGTTCACTATATCTATTAAATATTCTAAAATCATAATCTATCGGTGATGACTTAGACGTTTCAAAATCTATTAGATATAATTTATTACCATCATATAAAAAATTATCAAAATGTAAATCACCATGTATCATTCTATAATCATTATTCTTAAAATAAATGTTGCATAATTCTAATAATTTCAAAAAATTAATATCACTAATTTTACATTTTACTATTAAATCATTTAAACTATTTTTGATAAACTCTAAAAAATTATTATCTTCCATCTTAATTTTATGAAAAGACCTTAAGACATCAATTATTAATTTTATTACATCTTTTCTTTTTTTATCATCAAATTTACACCAAACTTCATACAAAGTATTACCCGGTACTTTTTCTATTATTTCATAATAATATGGTACTATTTTTTTTGATACATCATAAAAGTATAATTTAGGAATGTTTGGATTATTATTATTCATTTCGTAAAATTTTATTTCATTTTGAAACCTAACTTCATTATTTACATTATTGCATATTTTAACTATATACTTACCAAAATCATAACTTTCATTAGTAAAGCCATTGTTTATTTTATTAAACTTTTTATTTTCTAATAATAAGTTTGTTTTTGATATTTTGTCTATTACATCATTTCTTGTTTGTTTTTTTATCACAATATTGTTAATAATATCTAACATAGTACTAATTAGATTTATATATCTATTTATTTCATTAATAGTTTTAGATACCTCTTTTTCTGCTAGAGAAATTTCATCCTTGTCAGTTGTAATTATTCCAAGACTCCTATCCAAATTATATTTAAGCCATGAAAATCTACTATATAAGTTACAATTTATTATAAGAAACCAATCAATATCAAATTCATTACTGTCTTTTAAATATTCTTTAAATACTGCACTAAATTTATCTTTATCAAAATTATCACTTAAAAATCCTGACCAACATAATGCATTCTCTAAAAGTTCTATATAAGGATTAGAAAAACCAGTGCATTCCCAATCAATTACTATAGGATTACCATTTTTCCACATTACATTTTTCGGATCCATATCTCTATGACAAATAGTCAAATTATTATCTAAAGAATTATATCTTTCAATTATTCTTTCCATTAAAGAGTCATATTTTTCATAATTTTTTAAATATAATTCTTTATATGACATTTTATCAAAATTACTATTTTTTATATATTCTCTCCATCCATTTATTTTTGTTAATTCTGGTTTATTTCTTAACAAATTTAAATTTTCATAATTTAAAGAGTGTATTTTATATAATACTTCGCCTATTCTTTTGCAATGTTCTACAGTTATTTCATCATCCTTTAAAACTTTGCCATCTACATAATTAAATACCATATAATATTTACCACAGAATTCTGTTAAATAATTACCATTTACACTTAATGCACTAGATACAGAAATACCACTATTTTTTGCTAAATTTGAAATACTCTCTGATATTACGAAATTATTGTAAGCATCCTTTCTTGACATAACTTCTGGATTTAATATTTTTATGCAATATATACCTTTTTCTGTTTCTACTTTAAACATTTTATGCATTAATCCTCCAGATAATTTTGAAATATTATATGCCTTACCAAAATTATACTTTTTACAAAACTCTTCTATATTCATTTTTTCACCTTCTTTTTTCTTTTCGTTTTACAATTATTTTTTATTAAAATTATTTATTTTCTGATTTAACTATATCTACAACTTATTCATATAAACATTACACTCTTATTTACTATTTCTTTCATTAACAAACACAACATATTCTTCTTTATTACCTATTGTATCAAAATCTATATAACTATAAATCTCTTTGAAATCACATTTTATATAACAATTTATAGCCCTTTTATTTTTTCTAAATGGTCTTAATAAGATTAAGTCTGCTTTATATTTTTTATAAATATTATCATTGACTAAGTTAATAATTTTTGTACCAATACCTTTTGATAAATATTTTTCTTCACCAATAAAAATGTCATATTCATAAATATTTTTATAATTGTCTAATTTATCAAATTTTATATCATTTTCATATTTATAAATTTGTACTAATCCAATATCTACACCATTTGATTTAATAATATACAAATATTGTTTTTTATCCCTTAGTTTTTTTAAATATTTTTCTCTTATTTCTTCATAGGATAATTTTCTTTGTTCAAACCATTCATATACATATTTATTACTACACCACTTATATATTTTTTCTATATCTTCCTTGTTACTTGTTAACTTTCTAAAAGCTATATCTAGGCTATTAATATAATTATTAAATTCTCTAAATGATAATCCACTTTTTACTTCATAAAATTCGGTAATGTTTCTAAATACTCCATTAGATAAATTTATATAATATTCATTTACATTTTTTATTGCATCATCTAAATTGGAATATTCAAATATACCAATATTATTATAATTTGCATGTTCTAAATGATATACCTTATTATTCTTATAATATAGAATAAACGAATGCATATGTTCTTCTTTATCAGCCTCATCAAAATTATCTGGTTCATATATTCTTGTACAAAACATCCTACTTTTTATATTTAAATTGTCTAACAGTCTTTTTATTAAATTTACTTGTTCAATACATGTACCAACACCATATTTTAAAGTTTCATCTAATGACATTACCTCATATTCTTTTCTAAAATTTTTCATATTATCTATATGAATACTATTATTTTTATCTTTCCAACCATATCTTATATTTGTTTTTAAAAAGTTTAAAATATCTATATCATTTTTTATATTATTCATTTGTTGATGGATATCATATATTGATGTATCAACTCTAACAATAACACCTTTTACATTTTTATTAAACTTTTTCCATGTTGTTTCTTCTACTACTTCAAAACCAACACTTTTAAATAAATTCAAAGTATTTCCTCTATCTAATTCAAATGTATCATATAAATAGTGAATATTATTTTTGTATGCTTCTTTAATAAGTAATATTAATGCATCTTTTGAGTAACCTTTTCCCCTATATTTATATTCTATTAATATTCCACATTCATATCTATCATCATTTTTATTGTACTGATAATTTACATAACCAACATATTCATTTATTTCGTTATCTTTTATGTACGTAAAAAATTTATTTTCTTTTATTCTTTTTTCATATGATGCTTTCCATTTATCTTTTGGAAAATCAATGCATCCTGTATCATAGTGGTATCCTTCATAACTAACATTATAGCCTTTATTATAACTCATAGTATTAGGATCTTCTTCTAGTTTTTGTTCATAGTAATATTCTTCTAATTTAGGTATAACTAATTCTATATTTTTCATAATTACACCCTATTGTAACCCCACCAATTTGGAATTAATTCTTCTAGTTTAATTGTTTCTTTTGTTTCTAAATTAGTTATTATTTCAATATTCTTACTATTTTTATCAAGTTGCATAAGATATTCTCTGCATGCTCCACAAGGAAAACCAATCTTTCCATCTCCACCAAAGCATATAAGTTTAGTTATTTTATTTTCTCCATGTGTAATCATATTTGCAATAGCATTTCGTTCACCACACATACCTAAGGATGATGCTGTATCAATACATGTTCCAACATATATATTATGATTTTCTGTAAGTATAGCTGCTCCTACACTACCTGCTGAAATCATACCAGAAACATCTCTTCTATTCATAACACTTCTTGCTTTATCAGCCATTTCTTCCCAAACAGTATTTTCACTATATAAATATTCTATATGAATTGCATATACACCATTTTGTTTTATTGTTTCTTTATAATCCCCTATTTTTTCAACATTTTTTATTGCCTCATCCTTGTCATTAGTTGATGAAGTTGTATATCTTGTTCCTTCTAACATAAATAATTCTTCTAAAGAATTATAAAAATTTACTTCTTTTATTTTTACATAAAATATACCTATATTATTGCTATTAAATTCAATTATATCATTAGAATTTAATTTACTATAATCATATTTATTATCGTTTGCCCTTATTTCTACTCTTTTTTGATTATTTTTGATAGCAAGAGCAGCTCTATCATTAATGTTTAATTTTATTGTCATAAATTTTTACCTACCTTTTTACAGAAAAAAATTCTGCGTAATGCAGAATTAATCATAAAGATAGAAATTTCTAAAATTTTACTATGCTAAAAAACTAGGAGATATGATTAATCCTACACTATAAATTTTATTATTTCGTAAACTATTCATTATATTTTTCATGACTAATCACACTCCTTTCTTCGAAATATTTACAATTCAAATATATTATACTTTCCATTTTTTGTCAAGAAATCAATTCAATCATTCTATTCCATAAAAATATTTTAGTATATTCTTTTTATCTGGAAAATCTAGGTTTATTATTTTATCAATAAAATTTTTTCTATCAAATTTAACTTTTATTCTTTTTATACTTATATCTTTATTTATTTCGAGTATCATATAAGAAACATATTCATCATACGTACATCCAGCACTATCAACAATTTCAATATTAGTAAGCTTATCAATACTTTCTATATAATCACCCGTTATACCTTCAACTTCATTTATATTAAATGATTTATGCAAATGACCTATTATATATATTTTATTTAAGCTATTATACTTAATCCATAAATTAATGTCTTTTTTTAAATGATTTTTTTCAAAAGGATTATCTTTATTTCCATCTTCTATTAAGTAATGACTTAATATTATTTCTTTATTAAATTTTTTATTTTCATAATCAACGTTAATTGTGTAATATAATGGACATTTTTTTATAAAATTAATTTCTTTTTCTGATAACTGATTTTTTACCCATTTATAATGTTCTATCTCTTCAACATTATTAATAGATGGATCAATACTTGTTCCTCTAAGTAAATATAACTCATGATTACCCAATGTCATTTTAATATTATTATCAATTAACTTATCTATACATTCTTTTGAGTTTGGGCCAATATCAATTGTGTCTCCCAAACATATTATTTCATCTATTTTTTTATTTTCTATATCTTTTAAAATAGCATTTAAGCCTTCAATATTACCATGAATATCAGTTATTATTGCAAATCTTTTCTTCACTTAAATTTCACCTCTATTATTCAATTACATATTCATATATAGTTGTATTCTTTGGATTAAAAGATAAAAAATCAGTATTTTTATCAAAACCATTTATTGCAAAATGTCAGCATTTTATAAACGCACCATGAGATACAATAAGAATAGTTTTATCATTATAATTTTCTTTTATTTTTTCTAAAAATATATTTGCTCTTATTAAGCAATCTTTTAAACTTTCTATATTATATTCTGAATTATCTATGTTATAATCCCACATCTGACCTATTAAATCATAATTTATTTCTTTTCCTTCAAGAAGTCCAAAATATCTTTCTTTTAATAAATCATCATATTTGATTTCTATTTCATTACCTATTAATATTTGTGCATTTTGTTTTGCCCTTTTAAGAGGTGATGATAAACAAATATCTATTTTATCTAAATTTAACTTTGTTCTTAAATCATTTGCTTCTTTTATCCCAACATCATTTAATTCAATATCTGTTGATCCTTGAAGCAGTCCTTTTTCATTCCAACTTGTTTTACCATGCCTTATCATATAAATCTTCATGCTTAACCTCCATTTATTTCTTTACGATAAAAAGCATACATTTATTAAATGAAGGAACATCATCTATTATTTTTTCTTCTAATATTTCCAAATTATTTAATTGAATTTCTTTTTTCATTTCATCTATTTTTTTAACTCTACATGATGTACTTGCAACCATTATTTCTTTATTTGTATTTATATTTACTCTTTTTGTATCATCAAATGCTTTTTCTAAATCTGAATTTATTTCTAAAGTACCATCTCCCATAGAAATAATTAAAGCAATTCCGTTATCTTTTAAATGATCATAAATAAAATTATAAAATTTATTTCTATGTTCATCTAATACAAACATATGAATTACTGCAACTGAATATATAAAATCAAATTTTTCATTTAACGAATTTTCAATTAAATCTAATTGTTTAAAATTATTTACATATTTATAATTAGTTAACTCATTACACTTATCTATTACAGCAAAAGAATAATCTACACCTAAAACATTATAACCATTATCAAGCAAATAAATCGCATCTCTTCCTTCACCGCATCCCAATTCCAATATATTTGAATTTTTTGTAATTTTATATTTTTTTAAAGTATCAATTACTTCTTTTGTTCTTTCTGAAATTTCCCATAATGAATTGTTTTCATAGGTTTGTCTATACCTTTTATCGTATGCTTTATAATAATCATTTTTCATATTTATTCCTCGATTGTAATGCTTTTAGCATTTAAATAGTCACTAGAGTTAATATCACTTATCTTTTTATTTAATAATTTTGTACATTCTATAAAACTCATTCTTACTTTATCTGGTACCATATTTATTTTCATTTCAATAATATCATTTATATCTATAAACTCAAGAATAAATTCACCCATGTTTTTATATACTGAATCATTAAATTCAGGTCCATCACCTGTACCTAATACTCCAGATACTTTATTAATCAGTGAAAAATATTGATTACCTTTTTCTGTTTTAAATGTTATTAATGGTTCATCTTTAATTAGTTTAATATTAAGACCTGTTTCTTCCTTTAGTTCACGAATTGTTGCTTCTTTAATATTTTCTTTTTCTTCTATTCCACCACCTGGAACAACATAATATTCTTTTCTTTCACCATTTATATTTTTTATTCTATGTATTAATAATATTTTGCCATTTTCTATTAATAATCCACCTGCTCTATTTCTCATACCTATACTCCTTTTAGAAATTGTATCATAAAAAAGAAAAAAATAGTGAATAAAACACTATTTTATAAATCTTTCCCAAATTTTTCTAATAACCTTTAATGATAAAGTAGATAATGCAAAACCAATTACTGGTACTAAAGAACTTAAGAAAATATTATCATAATTTCTAACTAAATATGAATATATAATAACAACTATATAAGTTAATACCATAATAAATATTTTTCTTGTTAAACTTGTTTCCCATTTTTTATCTAATTCTACTCTCTTATTTCTTTCTTTTATATTATTTATCTCTTCTTCTATTTTCATTCTTACACCTCATTTAAATTATATCATAATAAAAAGAAAAAATAGTAAAAAAATACTATTTTCTTAAATACTTATATTGTTAAAAAGTTCATTATTAAATCTATTAATATATCTTTTTCTTTTGGATTAGATTGTGCGATTAAAAGTGTTAATGCCGTAAGTGTATTATTATCTATTATCCTATTACCATTTTTAAAGAGAATATTATAGTAATTTAAAAAATATATAAATAAAGTTGCTGCTATTCTCTTATTACCATCTATAAATACATGATTTTTTATTATTAAATAAAGAAAATTAGCTGCTTTTTCTTCTATACTTTTATATACTTCAGTATTATCAAATGTTTGATATATATTATCTATTATAGAAGATAATCCATTATTTCTTTCAAGTGCGAATAAATCACTTTCTTCATTAAATCTTAATGTATTTATTATATTCATACATTCTTTATAATTAATTTTATCTTTTGACGTATTTCCTTTTATTTTTTTAACAGTTCTATGATCATAATCATCAAGTAAATCAAGTGCTTTAGAATAATTACTTATTACATTTAATATATCTTTTGCTTCATCACCATTTAAATTGTCATCTACTCTAGTTGCTATATCAATTAACTTAATTGTTTTTTCTAAATATTCAAGTCTTTTTTGATTAACTGCATAACCTTTTATCATATAATCTTTTAATACTTGATTAGCCCATTTTCTAAAAGCTACACCTTGTGATGATTTAACTCTATAACCAACAGATATAATAACATCTAAATTATAATAATCTATCATATGAGTTTGAGTTTTACCTTCTATAGAACCATGTTTAGTGGTATTCGCAAATTTTGCGATAACCAATTCATTAGATAATTCCTCTTGTAATGCATTATTAATATGTTTTCTTATTGTTTTATAATCCCTTCCAAATAATTTTGCCATTTGTTCTGCATTTAACCACACAGTTTCATCTTTCATATTTACTTCTAATTTTACATTTTGATTTTCAAAAATTTTTATTTCATTTTCCATTTAAGTTTTCTCCTACAATTTTTTTATTTACTAAAGCGTAATGTTTTGTTACTTTAGCCTAATTTTATTACTAAAATTCTTCTCCTTTCTTAATAAATTTTGTCTCCACTTAAATTAAAATTCACACTAATATTTCCTTATACTTGTAAGGTTAGACCATAATATATTTACATCATATATTACAAACAAAAGTTTGTCAATATAATAAAAAGAAAAATAGTAAAAGTTTACTATTCCTCATATAATATGTCATCAACAATAAAAAATTATATATACTATTCTCTATTTTTTTCTATCATTTCAAAATATTTCATCAAATAATTCCAACAACCAATTTTATCTGTTAAATCATTATAGTTATTATTTATTCTTTCTATAATTTCATCTTTATCAAACCATTTTATATCTTGAACTTCTTCTTGTTGTAATGTTATATCTTTCACATCAATATTTTTATGAACAATATAGTATTCATTGTAATGTCTATTTATTATAGAATCTTTGACATTTTCTGATGTTGTAACTCCAATAAAAGTAAGATCATTTTTATTTAATTCAACACCTATTTCTTCCTTAGCTTCTCGTAATACAGCCTCATATCCGAATTCTCCAGACAAAACATGTCCACCAGCAGTTATATCCCATAAATTAGGCCATAACTTTTTATTTGAACTTCTTTGTTGCAACAATACTTTTTTATCATCGTCACTTATAATAAAAACAACAACTGCTTTATGCCATAATCCTTTCAAATGACATTCATCTCTACTTACAATTTCATTTATATATTCTCCATTTTTGTTTAATACATCTAAAAACTCTTTCATATTATATATCCCTTCTAATAATTTACTCTTAATTTATAAACATTTTTTCTTTCATTTTTTATTCTAATATTCCTTAATCTCATATAGCACATATTATAATATATTTTCAAATTAAAGGTCCATCAGACTTTTATTACCACTTATAACATAATGTTGCACTATATATAGTAAAAATTTACTATTCTTCTTTATAATCACATGCTGAACATTTTACTTTTCCATCTTTTGTAACTAGCATACTATTACATTCTGGGCACTTCTTACCTGTAGGCATATCCCAATAAGCTTCTTTACATTTTGGAAAGTTAGAACAACCATAAAAAACTTTACCCTTTTTTGTTTTCCTTTCAACAATCTTATTACCACATTTAATACAATCACAAACTTCTACGACTTTTTTTTCTTCTTTTTTAATATATTTACATTCTGGATAGTTAGAACAAGCTATAAATTCACCATATCTACCATTTCTTTTTACTAAATCTTTACCACATTCAGGACATACTTCTCCAGTCTTTTCAGGTTCTTTTTTTTCCATATTATCAAATGCATCTTTTACCATTGGTTCAAAATCCTCCCAAAATTTCTTTAATAATTCATTCCATACAACAGTTCCACTTGCAATATTATCTAAATCTTCTTCCATTTTTGCAGTATATTTTACATTAATTAAATCTTTGAAGAACTCTTGAAGTTTATTTGTTGTTTCTATTCCTATTTCAGTTGGAACAAACTTTTTATCCTTTTTATTTACATATCCTCTATCTATAATTGTACTTATAGTAGTTGCGTATGTTGATGGTCTACCAATACCTAAACTTTCCATTTCTTTAATTAATGAACTTTCTGTATATCTTGCTGGTGGTTCTGTAAAGTGTTGTTTTGTCTCTACTTTATCAGTAATAAGATTATCAGATTTATATTTATCTAAATCAGGTAAAATCTTATCTTCACTCTTTTCAAATTCACTATATACTTTTAAGTAACCATCAAAAGTAATTACACTACCATTAACTTTAAATTTATAATCATTATTATCAAGAATAACAGTTGTTAATTGTTGTTTTGCATCTTTCATTAAAGAAGCAAGTGCTCTAAAGTAAATAAGTCTATATAACTTATATTCATCATTAGTTAAATATTCTTTTACTGAATCTGGTGTTCTTGTAATACTTGTTGGTCTTATTGCTTCATGAGCATCTTGTACATTTTCTGTTTTCTTACTCTTTTTTACAAATCCAACATATTCTTTACCATAATTTACTTCAATATATTTTAAAGTATTTTGTGCAAACTCATCTGATAATCTAATTGAATCAGTTCTCATATATGTAATTAAACCTACTGTTTCACTACCTATATTTATACCTTCATAAAGTTTTTGTGCAACACTCATAGTCTTTTTAGATGAGAAATTAATTTTGTTTACTGCATCTTGCTGCATTGTACTTGTTGTATAAGGTGGCTTACTAGCCTTATTCTTATTTTTCTTTTCAGTACTTTCTATTTTATAACTATTAGATAATTTATTTAATATATCTTTTGCTTCAATTTCGTTTTTTATTTCTAATTTAGTATTTTCTTTATAACCAAATAAATTTGCATCAAATGATGGGAATATTGCTTTTATTGTCCAATATTCTTCTGGAATGAATTTTTCAATTTCTTTTTCTCTATCAACTATTAATTTAAGTGCAACTGATTGTACTCTTCCTGCACTTTTACCACCTGTTTTTGATTGCATTAATTTACTTAATCTAAATCCTATTATTCTATCTAATATTCTTCTTGTTTCTTGACTTCTTACCATAAGATCATCAATTTTTCTAGCATTTTTAAATGAATTAACAACTGCATTTTTAGTTATTTCATTAAATACTATTCTTTCATAATCTTTATCATCAATACCAAGAGCATCTTTTAAATGCCAACTAATTGCTTCTCCCTCACGGTCAGGGTCGGTTGCAAGATATACTTTTTCTGCATTTTTAACTTCTTTTTTTAGTTCTGCAATATCTTTTTTCTTTCCCTTGATTGGTTCATAATTTGGTTTAAAACCATCTTCAATATCTACACCAAAACCATATTTACCAGAAGTTGCTAAATCTCTAATATGTCCTTTTGATGATAATACTTTATAATCACTACCTAAATATTTTTCTATTGTTTTACTTTTAGCTGGTGATTCCACTATTACTAAATTTTTACTCATAAAATCAGTCCCTTCATATATTATATTATCTCTTTGTCCTAACAATTCCCCTATCTAATACATTTTTTACAGGTTTATATGTCATTCTATATTCATCAAACACACCAAATTCATTTATTTTCTCTAAATGTTCTTTTGTTGGATAACCTTTATGCTTTTTAAAATTATATTCTGGATACTTCTTATCTAGATCAATTAATATTCTATCTCTTGTTACTTTAGCAAGTATTGATGCAGCCGCTATTGTTACACTTTTAGCGTCACCTTTTATTATTTTTAATACTGGTATATCAAGTGTTGTTATAGGCATAGCATCAGTTAATAAGTAATCTATTTTTACTTTTTTATTTGCTTCTTCATATGCTTTTATCATTGCTTTTCTGCTTGCTTCGTAAATATTTAACTCATCTATTTCTTTAGCAGATACGATTCCAATTCCATAAGTAACCGCATCTTTTATTATTATATCATATAATTGTTCTCTTTTTTTCTCTGTTAATTTTTTTGAATCATTTATTAAATCATTTTTATAACCTTTTGGAAAAACTACACATCCTGCGACAACTGGTCCAACGAGTGGCCCTCTTCCAGCTTCATCTGTTCCCGCTATAAAATTATATCCTTCTTTATATAAATTTTCTTCATATTCATACATATTATTCATCAAATGTTACCTTGCCTAAATGACCTTCATTTAAATCCCTTACTATTAAAGCAGATACTTTGTCATAATCTACTTCATTACCTCTTAATATGCATCCTCTTTTTCTTCCTATTACTTCATATGCATCTGTAAAATCTTCAAAATCTATATTTTCTAGGCCATATCTTTCTTTTAAATTTTCTTTATAATTAATAAACATATATTTTAATATATAACATGCGACTTCATCAATTGGAAGTATTTCCTCCTTAATTGCTGAAAAACATGCTAAATTTAATCCTACTTTTTCATCATCTATTTTTGGCCATAATATACCTGGTGAATCCATTAAATCAACATCTTTACTAATTCTTATCCAAGAAAGTTGTTTTGTTACACCTGGCTTATTACCAACTCCTACTACCTTTTTACCTGCAAGTCTATTAATTAAAGTTGACTTACCTACATTTGGAATACCAATTATAAGCGCTCTATAGTTTCTTTTCTTTAATCCTTTTGCTTCTCTTTTTTCATTTAATTCTTTTAATACTTCATCTGTTGCAGATTTTATTTTATCTACATTTTTGTTGCTAATTAAATCCACCAAAACAACTTTATATCCAAGGCTTTCATAATACTTAATATGTTTATTTGTCTTATTTAAATCACATAAATCACTTTTAGTCATAATTAAAATTCTTGGTTTATTTTTTACTAAATCATCTATATCTTTTATTTTTGATGATATTGGTATTCTAGAATCAACTACTTCATATATTATATCTATTAAATCTATTTTTTCTTTTATTTGTCTTTTTGTTTTGGCCATGTGACCAGGATACCAGTTGATTACGGTTTTATTAAACCCTTTTTCTTCATTCATTTGGATCAACTCCTTTTTAAAATCATTAAAATTATAGCATAAAAAAGGCCGATTTTGTACTAATCTGTCTAAATTTATGTCATTTATATGTTCTTAAATATTGTGTAATCAATAATTTGTTAAACATTATTAGGCCATATGGTCATACTATCTTTTAATTAATTCTTTTTTTATTCTTTTAAATGGATTTTTATTTAGTTTCATTATATATTTCATGTTTTTTCCATCTAGCAATCTTTTTTAATATTAACCAATTATGACTTTCGGATATTCCAAATTTATTTTGATTTACTGAATATAATACTTTAAAACCTATCTCATTTAATAATTGAATATATTTATCATAACTATAATAACTCCAATACATTTCATTACCACAAAAATCATTTCTGTATTTCATATTTCCAACATCTTCATCTCTAAGTGTTAATAATAGAATTCCATTATCGTTAAGGTGATTATATATTTTTGTTAGTATTCCTTTATGATGCTCTCTTGGGATATGTAATAACGAGAATAACATCATTATTAAATCATAATTTGTTGTATAATTAAATTTTTCAATATCTCCTTCAATATATGTAGCACTTGGATTATTAATTCTAGCTTGATTTATATGTTTTGAACTAAAATCAACTCCTATTAAATTAAAGTTATTGTCTATGAAGTATTTATCATAAGGATAACCACTACCACATCCTAAATCTAATATGTTTCCATTTTTTGGTAAATAATTTATCACTTGATCAAATATATCTTTTTCAAATGGAAGTAATTCTCTTTTTCTATAATCTTCTATATAATTATTCTTTTCATAACTTTCTTTAATTTTATTTTTAAATACATCTTCATTTAAGATTGATTCATCTAGTTGTTTAAAGCCATCTCTGCTCCATAACCATAAGGCAGTATGAATATCAATTGGTTTATATTTTGTACCTTTAAATAATTGATTCCATCTATCAATTACTATTAATTGTACATCATTTCTATTTAATTCTTCATCAGTTATAAGTTCTAGTTTATGTGTTGCTTTTATTACATGTGTATCAGCGGCAACTGTTAGATTTTCTACATTTTTAAATTTTCTATCTGTATATTGATAGATAACATATAACCAATAATTACATATCTTATTTCCTGATAAATAAGGAAAACTCTTCTTGTTATCTTTTTGAATAAAATTTCTTATTTTATCTACATCATTATCTAATTCATCGAATAATTTTCTTATATCTCCATCATATAATTTAACAAATGTATTACATAAAGACAACCATATTTCAGTTTGCTTTTGTTTTTGTAATGCAACTTTATATTTTGTAAGTGCATATTGAACTTCTTCAAATGATTTTTCTAAACATAATTTTGGATCAAATACAAATCTTGTTTCTTCATCTTCATAGGTTTTATTTGCATTTTTCCATAAGTCATAAGAATTTCTTTGATAATTAAGAGCCATAGGTAAAGTAAAATAAAGATAGTTTTCTTTAGAGGTTTTATCCAGATGTGGATTTTCATCTTCTGGCATAACTTCTCCTCCAAGTTCACCTTTTTTCCACATCATATATAAGATATCAACTTTTTTTAGTATTTCTTCTTTTTTTTCCATTAGTGATCACCTCTTTTTTACATAGGGGTTAAAAGGTGTAATCACCTTATTAATTCCTATCACTTTTTATACTATAAATAGTAATTTTTTACTAATTTTTATCTATTTTAGCATATTTTTATATAAAACTTGCAAGATGTTAATTCTCACAAAGCCTTGTAAACAAAGGATTTCTTAAAGGGGTTAAATAAATCGTAATCAACCAATTGATGTTTGTTTTATTTTCATTCATAAAATCAATTCCTTAAGATTTCAATCTATTCAATTATATCATAAAAAAGATAGATTTTGTATTAATCTATCCATATTTTCATTTCAAATTATGGGGTGGAAAAATCGTAATCAAGTTATGGCTAATACTACCCTGGACATGTGGCAAAACATTTAATCATTAAAAAGTAGAATTTTATATCTATTTTATATTCAAGTAATTTATTGTTTTGTTTTCTTTAAATAATAACTATATAAACTTTTATCATTGTCGCATCCTTCATAATCTATTGCATCTTTTTTTATAATTTTACCATTTTTAATATAATACTCGATATTTAATTGAGGAAACGTTTCTAACCACTCCGGATGATCCTTTATTGCAAAATCAAATGCTTCTTCTAATGATAAATAATATGAATTAAATATAATATTATCTCCAACATATCGAGCTTGTTTTTTCTTTTGTTCAAGTTCAATAAAAGTAACTTCTAATTTTTGTTGAGCTTTCTCTCCTATTTCTATTTCATTTTTTAAACAAAACTTAACAAATAATAGTATAGAATTTAAATTCGCATCTATTTCTGAACTCTCACATGAATAATTTAGTTCATAATATGATAAATTATCAGAAATACCAAAACATTCATTTTGCTCACATTGATAGTGTTTAAGTAAAAAATCCTTAATATAATTAATAATATTTTTACTAATCTTTCCTTCTACAATTTGAATATGTTGTTCTAGATGGGAAATTTCATGGAAAATTATTAATAAAGAACCTATAGCTCCATTATATATTTTTTTTATAATATCTTCATTGATTATTATCTTTTCAACACCAATACATCGACCATAAACTGGAAAATCATTAGAAATAATAAATTTACAATTATAATTTTTATATAGTTTAGTAATATATTCAGAGAAATATTCTACCGTTAAATGTTTAAAATCGTCATAATTTAAACTTTTATTACCCTTCAAAAAATTTACAAACAAATCACAATTTTCCATATATAATCTCTCCCTTTTAATTGATATATATTATAGTAAAAAAAATGAAAATGTCAATATATCCATTTTCATAATTATCTATATAAACTTTCTAAAACATTTGTTAAACAATCTTCTGCTGATTTTCCATTATCTGTAAATCCAATTTGAACTAAATGTCCATTAACTTTAAAAACATATGGATTTTCTACTTGAGATAAGAAATCTAGTATTCTTTCTTCTTTTGATTTCCTTCTATCTATCTTTATCTCATTTATATCGGGTATATCATCAGGATTTATATCATTTAAATCCATATCTTTATATTTTCTACCTTTTCTATTATTTTATCTATATCATATTTTTTCATTTATTCATCTCCTTATGTTAAGGGGTGGCATGTCGTAATCAAGTACTTAATTCTTTTAAAAAAAATGACCTATTTTTTACTAATAAAGGTCATTTTTGAGTAATTTTAACTATTTTTTGATCAAACTTACAAGATTCAAACTCTCGCAAACCCTTTATTTATAACACTTTCCTAAAGGGGTGGCAGAAATCGTTATCAGGCAATTTATATTTGTCTTATTTTCATTATTACTCATTTTCTTCACTTCCTATTTTTCTTTTTTCTAAAATTAAATGTTATAAATTCTTCATTTTTACTTCTTATGCTAGATACTTTGTCATTGTTAAATTATCAAAATCAAACCCTAATTTCTTATATATTGAAATTGCTTTTTCACTATCAGTTTCTAAATTTAATTCACATAAGTTATTTTTTATAGCAAAATTTATTACTTCTTTTAATAAATTGGTTTGAATACCCTTATTTCTAAATTCATCCATTGTATAAACATTACATACATAACCTTGCTTACCATTATCATTACATTGAGGTAAATATTCAATAACTTTTAAACAACATATAGCAATTATATCATTATCTTTTTCTTCAATAAATGCATAAAAGTTGTTATTTAAATGTTTCTCTAAATATATTTTTGTTGTATTCATCAAATTACATTTATCAATATATTCTTCTTTCCAATCATCTTTTTGTTGTTTAATTCTAATTTGAACAATTTTATCAATATCCATTTTATTTGCTATTCTCATATATTGCCTTTCTATTTCAAATCTTTTTGAGCGATATTTTTATACTTCGTTCTATTATATAAATTAACTAATAACAATCATTTTAAGTTTATTTTCATTCATTTCAATCAACTCACTTTTTTAAATCTATTTAAGTATAACATAAAAAAGATAGATTTTAAACTAATATGCCCATTATAGTTAGTTTTATAGCCTTGAATAAAATGTAAGCATTAATTATCCATACCTTTCACACTAATATAGTAATTATAACTTAATTTTATATTTCTTCTTATTTTATTTTGTTAAGAATTCCCTTATTTTTTAAAACATCTTCCAAATATTCATTTTTTTGAATTCTTAATAGTTCTTTAGGGTGATATTTTTTTATTATTTCATTCCAATTATATAAATTTATTTTTAATTTATCTGTAAAAACTTTATTATTACCTCTATCATAACATCTCTTTTCCAAAACTTCCTCACTATCCAAAGTTGGATATGCTAAATAGTATTCTATATTATTTTTTTCAAAAAAATCTAATAAATGCCAGTGCATTGATGTCAATACCACATCATATTTTTTTCTGGCTTCTATAATTGCTTTATAATAGTTATCTGGCCACTCAATATTTTCTGGTCTTTCTTTTTTACCTTTTCTTTGCTCATATGGTATATTTTCAAAACCAGTATTATCCCATCTATAATATCCTGATTCCATGTCTATAACATTATCATACTTATTTCCAAGAGTTGTTTTACCAATTGCTCCAAATCCCGCTACTATGATTCCCTTACTCATCCGAAATTCTCCTTTTTTCTATACATTTTATAATTCTAATTGCCTCTTTTCTATCAGACTCTTTTTCTCTCTCTGATAAGTTTTTATAATTTGTATTTATTTGTCTTGTCCATCTATTTACCAATTCCTTTGGTATAGTTAATGTTCCGTCATCGTTAACTATACATTTACTAAATAAATATTTTTGCCACCTTGACCATCTATCATGTTCAAATTCAGCTAATAATTCAATTATATCATCGTTTTTCATTGTTATTTTATTCATTGCAACCTCTTTTCTATTATGTATAAATTATATATATCAGTTTATATTTGTCTTATTTTCATTCATTTCAATCGACCCACTTTTTTAAATATATCTAAATTATAACATAAAAAAGACTAAAAAATAGTCCACAGTAATTATTTATATATTAGTACTCCTCTATCTTCTTTTGAATCTTCTTTTACTTCACACATATCAAGAAAATCACTATATTTTTTAACATGAGAAAATATATATGACAAAACTACTCCATTATCATTTAGATTAAATTTACTTAATAAATTCTTATAATCTTTTTTATTTGCATAATCAATAATATTAGATAAATATACTAAATCATATTTAGAATTTAAACTACTTACAAGATTAAATATATCACCTTCATAAAAATTTAATTCAGCATTTTCAATATTTTTCCTTAATTTATAATAATTTTCATCTTTTAAGTAACTTAATGATTTATATATAAAATCATTAGGCATTGCATCACTTTGAAATAATCTTGAACCAAATATTTCATACCAATCTGTATGACTAAATAATGCATCCCAATATTCTTTATATATACCATTTAAATTTTTTCTTATATTTTCATAATATAAATCGTCATAATATTCATCAAGTGTTGTTAATGGTGATTCTATAAATAATTTTACATAATCTTCTTTCTTTAATGCTTTAAGTGCCGCAAGTTTTAACATCAAGTAATATTTTGGATACTTGCTAATATCAAAGCAATCAATTACTTTCTTTTCTGATGTAATTGATTCAATTATTTGATCACCAGATGATATAACAGATAATATTCTTCTGCTATTTTTTAAATAATCCTTATATATACTTACATCTTCATTTGCCATTTTATATATAAATGAACTTGAATAAAATGTACTATTTCCATTTATATTACTTACCCTATTATCAATAATTTTTAATGATTCAGTAATATCGTCCATATTTTTCACCCACTTATAAGCACATATTATACAAAACAATATAAAATAAATCAAATGATTTCTTTATTTGACAAAAGGTTATTATTTGTTATAATATTGAGGAAAAGGCGTTGATAATATGACAAATGAACAAAGAATTGAATTATGTAATAAAATAAATGAAAATCTAAAAAATAAAGATAGCTATTTAATTGAAAATGATAAAGATTTTAGGAAATTAATTAGTTCAAAAATATTAACTTTTAATGATAAAATAGGTTCTAAATATTTTGGATATTGGTTAAGTCTTTTTTATGGTAAAGATAAAGATACAGATAATTACGTTATTAAGATTTCTAAATCAAAAGAATTACCTATAGCATTTTATTTAGAATTATTAAATGAAAGATTAGCAACTCACTGTGGTCTAAGTGCAATAGAATCAAAAATATTTAAATACAAAAATGATTCAAATATTTATGGAATAATAAGTGAAGATTATAGAAAATTTGGTTATACAACTATTGGTGGTAAAGATATTATTTATAAATTTTTAAAAGAAATAAAATATAATGTTAGTGATGATTATGAACTAGAAAATATAAATATTGACTTTAACATTAATTCTCTCCCAGTCATATATCAAGCACTTAATTATTTCTTTTACGATAAGGTACTTGATAATGAAATTAATTATAATTCTCTAAAAGCATCATCTAGTGTAAACATAATTTTTAATGAACTTGTAAAAAGATATGTATTTTCTTATATAACTATGCAAAAAGATTTTCACTTAGATAATTGGGAAATTTTATATAATGAACATTCAGCTTATTTATCTCCAATGTATGATTTAGAATTAAGTATGAATGAAAGTTTTTATGATGAAAGATTTAATACTTCTATGAAATGGTCAAGAGAAAAAGATATTGGCATTGATCAAGATTTTCAAAATTTTATTGATTGTAGTGAAGAAAACAAAAATTTAGTTATAAATATGCACAACGTTCTTACAATTGATGATGTAATTATATTTATGAATAATATTCAAAATAGAGGCATTATAATAGATGAAAGTAAAAAAGAAGAAATTATCAAATGTTTTAGTGAACACTATGATAAAATAAATACAATGTTATATGGACAAAAAAATACATTAAAGTAATTAAAAAGACTACTAAATTAGTCTTTTCAGATTGTTGACAAACTACCATTTTGAAAAAAATTAACTTTTTAATAAAGCAAAGTAGGTTAAATTGTTTAAAAAAGAGCAAATATTAGGTACTTAATCCATAAAAATTGCTCTTTTTTATACCTTAGTGGGAGAAATATAAAAGGCTACTAAATTAGTCTTTTTTTCTAGTATTAATATAATTTTCTATTAGTGGAATTCTTTTTTTATCTTTTTCTCTATTGCTATTTTTAATAAAATTATAATAATCATAAATATCTTGAAGATAATATTCTCCAAACTTTTCTATTTTATATGGTTCCTTGGTATCAAGAACACATTCTACTTTATCATTTACTATATACCAACCATTTTCTTTTTGAACCAAATTATAATTTTCTTTTAACTGTTTTAAACCTTTTTCAGTAACTGCAAGATCTAAATCAGCAGCGCTATCATATATTCCTCTTAAAACAAGTGAAGCGCTTGATAAAATCCAATATTCACCTTTTTCAATTTTTAATGTACTAATTAACTTTTCTAGCTCTCCTTTATTCATCCTTTCATTCATTATATCACCTCTATTACAATTCATTTTTAGCATTATAACACAATTTAATAACCTTAACAATTTTATTTAATTATAATTTTCTATTACTCTAAATATTTCAAAAACCACTTTAGATTCATCACTAAAATTTGAGTCTATATTTTTAAATATTTTATAATGTTCATTTCTATAATATTCTAGTGATTTATCTTCTTCTCCTTCAATAAAAGCAAGTTCTCCTGTTATATTTTTAAACTCAGTAATTATTACATTTTCTATTTCTATTAAACATGCATCAGTATTATCTTCATGCAAAATAATACTTCTTTGTTGTATTTTAGGTAATGGTTCTTTATTTTTTATATATTCATTATATAATGACGTAGTTGCTCTTTTCTCACCACTTAATACTAAACTTATTAATTTTTCGTTATCAGAACTAAACTTCCATCTAGAGATTTCTTTTTCAAATTTCATTTAATTCATCTAAAGCCTTTTTAGAATAATAATTATTTTGTTTTAATGGTAAGTTATACTTGTTAATAACATCTTTCATTTCTTCATCGCTTTTATAACACTTATCTATATAATTACATTTATCTTCTATTTCTATATAAATATGCTTATTATTAACACATTCTATAACAAATTCATCATCTTTATTAGCATATACAAGTAAATGATCATTTATATTTATTAACTTTTCATAACCAAGTGCATTAAATAAATTTACTGCTTCTTCTATAGAATTTATTTTGCAATTAGTTTTACCTTGTTTAATAATATTTCCATTTTCATCATATTCTTTATATTTATATGTTATTTGTTTAGTTTCTTTATTTTCTTCTATTATATCTCTAATTAAAATAGCGTGCTTTAATAATTCTAATTTATCTTCAATGTTTTTATATTTTTTATCAATCATATAAATATCATTAACGTCATAAACTTCTTTAAGTTCAAAATCATTTTCTTTTAATATTTTTAATAATTCTTCTATATTACAAGATACTTCTACAGTTATTTCTTTTTCAAATTTCATACATCCTACTATATTTATTTCATTATACCATTTTTTCATACTAATTCATATTCCCTTGCTATAATTCTGTCATCACTACAATATTCAATTATATAATTATTATCTTTTTTACATATTATTATTCCTATTGTCTTATCCTGTCCTATTTTTTTTAAATTATTATCTATATAATTCATATAAACTTGTATCTGTCCAACATGTTCTTTTTTTAGTTCTGTTACTTTTAACTCTATAACCACATAACAATTGTATTCTATATTAAATAGTAATAAATCTATATAATTATATCTATCACCTATTTTTATTTTATATTCACTTCCAACAAAACTAAACGAATTACCTAATTCATTCATAAATGATTCAATATTTTCCAGTATTAATTTTTTAAGTACTTTTTCAGATATTTCTTTGTAACCAAAATTATTTTTAATTAATATTGGATTCTTTACAAAATCAGTCACATAATATTCTTCATTATTAATTAATTTACTTTTAGTTTCTTCATCTAGCCTTTCATATTCATTTGTTTTTATCTTCTCTCTTAATTGCCTTTTAGAAAGATTATTTTTTATAGATATATTAATATAATAATTTAGTTTTCTTTCATCTTTTATAGATAATAACTCCGTATAATGACTCCATGATAATTTGGTCGCCATTGGCGACCATTTCTTATTACAAAACACTCTATAATATTGTCTAATTCTTCTTAATGTTCTCTCATTAAATTTTTTACCTACCTCATTAATTAATTTTAATGAATATTCTTTTATTATATTTTCACCATAATGTTTTCCAGCATCATCAAGTAATTTACCTACTTCAAAGTATGTAATAACTTTATTTCTTTCTTTTGAATAGTCTTTAACTCTATTATATATTTCATTGTCAATTAGTTTATTTTTTATCTCATCATAATAATTTATAAAAATCACCTCTACTTCTTATATTCTCTCTTTTTAAAGCAAATTCCCCTAAATTATAAAAAAAGTAATCATTTTTCTTGATTACTTAATATTTTATTTAAAAATTAAAATCTAAATATACATAATTATTCATGTCATATGATAAATTTTTATCTATTTCTTCTTTAGCCTCTTCACTTATGCTTGATATTCTCTTTTTATTTACAAGTGGGTCAATATATCTAATTTTTGCGCCATGATGAACAAAATAAACATTTTCTGGTTTTTCTTTGCTTACTTTTATATTTTTAGCATTTTTCCATATATTAAATATTTCTTTATATTTAGAATTTTCTATTATTTCTATTATTTCTGACTCTTTCTTATTATATAAATCCTTTTTAGTTATTAATCCATCTTCATTTAATTTCTTTATAATATCCGCAAGTAACTGCATTGAATATCTTGTTTTATCATCTCTATATATAATAGATAATTTACTTGTTATTTTAACAAACTCTAAAGCAGTTTCCTTTGATTTAAATGATAATTCTAAGGTACCATCTTCATCTTTACCTAAAACAATATCACTATAAATTTTCTTTATTTCATCTATATTTAATAATTTATTTGTTAATAATGCATTAGAAAGTGAATATTCAAGTCTATCTGCTGATAGTTTTGGAGTATCATTATCCGCAACTGGATATATATGATAATCATCTACTTCTTCTAATTTTATATTGTCTCTTTCTAATAAATCCATTATTTCTTTTGAACTACCAATAATTTTACTTGTTAAATCTTCTGTTGATTCTTGAGTCATATAATCACCATTTAAAAAGTCAACACAATGTTTAAATACTGGGGTTGCTATATCATGAAATAAACCTGATAAAGTCTGTTTTTTATCATGAGTAAAATGCCATACTATTAAAGCAACAGCAATTGAATGATCTAAACTAGAAAAGAAAAAATCAATTTCAAATAAATTAGAATATATTTTCCCACATGTTACACTAATATATCTTTGTTTTAATAACTCTTTAGTTTCTATATAATCATTTAGCCATTCTGGAAAATTTGGTTCTAACACATTAAAATAATCTAATACTCTTTTATCAACACTATCTATATATTTCATAATTTCACCTTCTATTTTAAATCATCAAATTCTAAATTTTCAATACTTATAACTTTATCATTACTATCAAACACCAGTTTAAATACTTCTGGAGCAGATATTTTTTTATCAAATACAACTTTATCATTAAATGAAAAAGTAATATTTCTATCAGCATTAACACTAATTAATTTACAGTATTTAAGTAAGTAATATATTATTGCATATCCATGAGAAAATATAGCAATTCTTTTACCTTTATTATTTTTTATAATTTCACTTATTACTTCATCCATTCTTTTTCTTACATCTTTTTGACTTTCTCCACCTACTGTTTTAAAATTTTCATCTAAAAATTGTTTAGTAAACCAATCCGGATAAATATCATCATTAGGTCTACCTCTTCTTCTTTCATCTAGTCTATTATCCAAATTTATTTTTAAATTTTGTTTTTCAAGTAAGTATTTAGCAGTTTCTAAAGTTCTAACTAACACACTTGCATATACTATATCAATATTTTGAAGTTCTTTTTCATTAGATAAAATCTCTGCTCTTCTCTCACCTTCTATAGATAAAATAAGTTTTTCATTTTTAATTTGTTCACTATCACTTGTATTATAATTTTCTACAATATCTTTTATATCATATTTTATAGAATGTCTTATTAAGTATAATGTTGTATTTTGCATATTTCACACCTACTATAAGTTAATTATATCATAAAAAAAAAGATAATACTAGTTAGCATTATCTATTTGATCATAGTTTTCAAAGTTTATGTTTGTTTTTTCATCTTGTTTTAACATATATTTATCACAATCATCCATTGTTTTATTTTCATCATTTATAATACATTTGTTATTACTTTTATCATAATTCATTATGATATTTTCAATATATGTATCTTTATTAAATTTTATCTTATAAATATATGTTGTATATGCACTATCACTAGCATAATATGTACCATCTTCTTTTAAATCTCTAAATCCTCTTAATGGAATATATTCATATCCATAAACAACATTATCTTCATAATGAATAATTGCATAATCATCTGTCTTAGATAACTTTACTACTAATTCATCCATTCCATCTTTATCTAAATCAATATAAGCATACTTTTCTGGAGAATATAAAATACTTAAATTAAATGCATTACCACTTAAATAATCCTCTAGGCTATAAGCTCCATTTTGAGTAGTGATAGTTCTTTTACCATTTCTTAAATCTCTATAAATATCTTTCATACTTATTTTATTACTATCACTTTTTTCTTCTTTTTTATCAGCCATAGTTATATCATTATCATCTTTACTTAGAGATAGATACCCTTCTTTATAAAGAAAAAATAAACAAAACAAAAATAATACTAACATAATTAATATAACAAAAAATACTATTAAACCTGTATTTGGTTTTTTATTTTTCATAAAACCACTTCCTTCTAATATTATTTTATCACTAATAATTATATATATAATATTAATTTAAAAAAAGTGTAAACAAAAAAGTAAAGTATTAAATAATCCACTTTTTGTTATCCATTAACATAATATATTTTAGATCTAGCTTATTTGAAAATGATTCTACTCCTTTAAATATTTTTTTAGTGAAATAATATTCATTTATTTCTTTTAAATTAACTTCACCATCCGTAATAAAATTTATTTTAAGATTGTTATTTTCTATAGTTATATCAATATCATTTACATGACTATATTCTTTATTACCTTTAACCTTTTTCCCATAATATGAAAGTCTTTCTTTTGTCATATCAAGTTTATCTGCAAATATCAATATTATTCCATATAAATTATCTGTTTCAAAGCCATCACTATGATTCTTAATTGCATCAAGTATTAAATTAATATCATCAAATTTTATATCATTATTAATAAAATAATCTTTTGCAAATAAATAACTTCTGTATGCATGATTTTCTTTTCCCAAAATAGCACCTGTATCATGAAGTATACATGCTATCTTTTCTTTATAAATAAATTCTTCATCAAATTCTAATTTATTTAGTACATTATCTATTATTTTTTCTACTCTTTTTATATGATTTAAATCATGATATGCCCATCCACCAGTTTTATCTTCAAACTTTCTTATATTTTCATACCTATCTATTATTTTTTTATCATTAATTATTTTTTCATATATTTCTTTAAACATTATTATCACCTTGTAATTAATAATATTCATTCATATTATAATAATTACTTTAGATTAAAAAAAAGCAAACATAATCGTTTACTTTAATTAATTAAAATATCAACATTCCCAGTAAAATCATTTGTATCAATAACAAAATAATTACTACCACTTTTTACATTAAAATCAAATTCATATAAACCACTATCTTTAGTTAATATTTTTTCTTCTTCATTTAAATTCATTTTTATAGTTATTTCACCTGATACTTTTTCAAGATATATTTTTATATGAATATTATCTTCATCTCTATTTAAAGTAGTACCACCAAAAATAGTTTCTTTTTTACTAGATTTTTCGTAATTTGACACATAAGTTCCAGTATAATGATCTATACCAAAACTTCTTTTACCTATTAAATCATTATCCTTAGTAAGAATTTCATCGCCAAACTTTTTACTTGCATCATCAAAAGTTTTTATTACTCTATCTTTTGAACAACCAGTTAAAAATATAGTACAAATTATAACAAATATAACTATTATAAACTTTTTCATATTATCTTTCTCTTATAATATTCTTACTAGCAAAATATGTTAATAAGAAATATCCACCATATATTAAAACTAAAAATATAAATGTCATAGTAATTGATGAAGTAAGACCACTAATACCCATAGTTTCAAGTATTTTGTTTGCAAATTTTATACCAAATATTGAATGAACTATAGCAAGCAATAAAGGAATCATAAAGAATATAAATATTTGATTAAATAATGCTTTATTGATCATTTTTTCATCTGCGCCATATGTTATTGATAATGCTTCATCTATTTCTCCTGATTTACTTGTAACCATAATTACAGGTACACTACTTTCTTTTCTGATTTCTTTTAATAAAAGTTCTCCATTAAGATATGGAATATTTATATCTAAAAGTATTAAATCAGGATTGTATTTAAATATTTCTTCTTTTGCTTTTTCAAAATTTTTAACACTTTCTACTAAATATGATGAATTTTTAAGTAATTCACTAAGTTCATCCTTAATTACTTCATCATCTTCTACGATCATGATTTTTTTCATATTTTTTTCTCCCTTGAATATTATTATACTATATTTTTATATAATTAAATCTTACAATATTGTAAGAAATAGATATTTATTATCACGAACCTGAATAAATTTAAATATAATATATTGAAGGGAGAGATATATTATGTATTATCAATATCCATACCCATATCAAGGTTATGGTTACCAGCAAAATAATGGCGGTTATGGTTTTGTTTGGGGTATTATTATAGTAGTATTTATAATTTTCTTATTATTCTGGGGTTTTGGCGCAGTTAATAAAGGATGCAACTAACAAATTATACTCTCCATTTTTAGCATATGAAAACAAGCTTTTTAAGGCTTGTTTTATTAATTTTTTGTTAACTTTTTTATTGATAATTAAACACTTGGTTGTTATAATTAGTTTGGATACGTTTGAAATATCAGATGTTTTACCTTTTGGAACCTCATCAGGGGGTTACGAAAGGAGAGTGATATTATGTCTAAGAAAGAAAAATCTTTACATAGAATAATTAGACTCCTTATACTAGTAATTATTTTGTTAATTCTTTTATAAGAAAAAGACATCTGATTTAAGCTAATGCTTATTTCAGATGAAATCCACAAAAGGGATTACATTTGATTCACGCAATCAAACGTATCCTTTTTTATTTTATGAAGTTTCCTTCATCTGTATTCATAATATCACATATTTTATTTTTTTTCAATACCATAACAATCATAATCTATACTCTATTTTTCAATATAATAATTAAAAAAATTAATTCATTTTTTTTACCAACATTTGGCCTTTTTCTAATGAGTCACTAGAATAATAAATTTCATCATTTTCTAAATTGTGATCATTTAAATGATTTTGTCTACTTTTTTCACGAATACTTCTATCTAATTCTTCTAATTTTGAACTACTAACTGGGATTCTACTAACTGGTTCTGATTTTGGACCCACAGCAGACATATAATTTAATTTAGCTTTAACAAATTTTTTTCTTTCTATTTCTTTATTAAAATTATTCATCTTTTTTCTCCTATTCTTTTATTATATTTTTTTAAACATATAATTTAAACTAGACTTACTTCAGAGATTTCTTTAACTCAACTTCATAATATCATACTTTATTACTTTCTTCAAACAATTAATTATATCTTCTTTTTACAACATCATCTTCTTCTAATTTACCAATTAATAAAGATGAATTTTTATCATGTTTAATTACATTTTCTTTTACCATTTTTTCATCATAATTAGCATAACAATACTTGCAAAAATGGGAACATGTATTATATGCGCCTACATCAACCATTTGAACAAAGTTACAATTACCACCTTTTCTTGCAGTCCATGATTTAAAATTAGTCTTACCTGTTAATTTAAATGCTAATGTATGAGATAAACACTCTCCCTTTTTAAATCCATACTCAGTCAAATTTTTTTCTTCGAAACAAGTTTGAACAGTCATATTGTTCTTTTTTGCACTTAAACTAAAACTTTCACCAATCATCTTATAATCATTTTCAGTAAAATTTCTATATCTTATGCTATTCATATTTTTTCTAACATTTTTATAATCATCTATAAATGAAACAATTATAGTTTTTACATATCCATTTAATAAAGTACATAACTTATCAAAATTTCTTATGTGATAATCTAAAGTATATTCATCACTAATAAATATTGGATCATATCTAACACATATATTATCTTTACCAATTATATTTGATAACTTTTTTATAGCTTCTATTATTTTCCCTTTTGGTGGTACATTTACTTCAATATCTCTTTTATATGGTGTTAATGTTACATGAAATAATATAGGTTTATTTATTTTTTTTATTTTATCTAAAATTGGTATTGGATTTTTAGTACAAAATAATATTAAATCAACATCTTCAAAATATATTCTACTTACTAATTTTTTATTAAATGGATTTCTAACATCTACAAATCCTTCCTTTATTCTATTCATAAACCAATCTGAATAAAATGCGACTATATCAGTTCTTCCACTAACATTTAACACCATAATTACTTCACCTATTTCTATTATACAAAAAAAATAGGACATTTGTCCTATAAATAATTATATACTATAACCTTTTATTAATACATTAATACTAGAAAATTCAATATTACTAGTTGCAGTATCTCCATCTATTTCAGTTTTAATCTGAAGTGTTGCAGGAGCAGTTATATCAACAAATGATATTTCAGAAAAGTCCATATCTTCTGTATTACCTTTTGATAATATAAATGACATATCTGTTAATACCTCAGAGGTTTCACTTTTTATAAGATAAAATGCTCCTCCTATATCTTTAGTAACACCTGAAATTCTACCACAAACTGTAATTTCATATAATCCACTTTGATTAATTTTTATACTGTTACTACCTTCCATTGATATTTTATTTGTAATGCCTGGAATTATTCTTGAAGCACCTGTAAGTGCAATTCCTGCAACTGTTGTATTTGGATAACTAACAAAAGCAATTACATCATATGATGTTTGGCCTGCTGGGCCAACACTACCTTGATCACCATTTTCAACTTTTTCTCCTTTTGGTATATAAAAAGTTAAATAATGTGTATTATTATTAAATTCATCTTGTACTTTTGCAGGTTCATCAAGATTTATTGTTTTTGTTTCTTATTTCATTACTTTCCATAATATATTTTATTTTTTCATCCATAGTATTACCTCATTTCTAAAATATATTATGAGTAATTTTTTTACATTCTTATTTTAATAGTCTAATCATTAAAGAGTATTTATCCAGTTATTAATTTCATCCATGCTTGTTACTAAATCATCTAAATAACTTTTAAACATAATATTCATTTATTTTTTTGAATCAAGTTAACAAATAAAATTATTATATCTATAACTAAAAATACAATCCATATAATATCAAATTTATTCATAATAAAGTATTCAATTATAAATCCTATTATTCCTAATATTAATCCTATTATAGAAATTACTATGCAATACTTTTTTTGACCTACTTCATCTTTCATAAATACCTCTTAATAAATCAATTTTTATAATTTAACAACTCTAACCTTAACCTATCATATACTTTAGTTTCTAGTTTTAATTTTTTTATTTGAATTTTTAAATATATTTTTTATTTCTTGCCAAAATAGTTACATCATTACCTTTTTTTATAGAATGTGCTAGATTTGATTCTAATACACCCGTACCAATAATTAATATTCTCATTTCACATCAACCTTTTCTACTTCTTCTGATATTCCAACACCTGTATTTGGATTAACTTTTGTATACATTAAATCAGCCAAATACAAAGATATTAAAACTACACATAATATACTTGCAATCTTTGGTTTTATTTTACTATATAAATTATCAAGTATAGGCGCAATAACATATGTAAATGCACAACCTGCAAGTCCAAATACAAGAAGACCTTCAAGGCATACTCTTCCATTAATATTTAAGAAATATCCTGTATAATCCCAATACTTTAAGTGTTTAAATGTTTCTAAATACCAAGCAGTTGAATACTCTAATAAACCACATAAAATAAATGCACTTATAAATAACAATACTGGTTTATTTCTAAATTTCTTAAGAAGTATTAATATTAGTAATCCACCAAATCCATATATTGGAAGCCAAGGTCCATGCATTGTCCCTCTATTTACAAATGTACCATTATTTAATAAATTTAAAAATACTTCCCAAATCCAACCAACAAATGAAAATGTAAAGAAGAATAATATATATGTTTTAATACTATAATCTTTATTAAAATCACCTTTTAACCATTTTCTTGTTTGAATAGTATATTTTTCTTCTGGATATTCTTCATTTATTCTTTCTTCTATATCTAATAATGAATCATTCAATAGTTTCCTATAATTATCATCTAACTTAACTTCATTTCTTAGAGTCATATATACTTCTGCACGAATTGCTTCTTTATATACATCTGAGAAAAATATACCACTTAAATTAAATGTACATAATTTTAATATTCCCCATCCAATTAAAGATAAATCTAAATAAAATAATTTTAATTTATTTCCTTTTGTTAATTCTTTTGATAATTTAAATGCTTCTTTTTTAGTAATTTTTGGATTTTCTGCTAAAATATATGGTATTAATGAATATTCATAATATTTAATTATTCCACCTATTATAGTAAAATTCCATAATATCTGATATATATTTTTTATAAATAAAATGTATGCCATATGAAATGTTTTTTTTACTTTATATGGATAAATTAATCTATCAATTTTTGTATCATAATATCTTCTTTTTTCTAAAAAGTATCTATTTTTTCCTATTTCAAGTGTATTAATAAATATAATTGCAAATAATGCTAAAACAATACTACTTAAAAATATTGTTACTGCAGAACCTATCTTACCTTCAAAGACTACTTTATTTATACCATTAAGAATCGCAAATACAAGTGAACCACTACTTGTTGTTTCATTAATTATATATGATAGTACTCCATTTGTATATTTATTACTAAAATCTTTTTTAATTTGTTTTTCACTAGGTAATTTTTTTTCTATTTCATCTAGTACTTCTGTACCACTAATTTTTTTATTATTAATTATTTTATTTGCTTCTTTTTGTGCAGCTGGAATATCTATTAGGTTTTTTGTTGTAAAGTTAAATCCTCCTGCAAGAAGCAAAGAACAAACAAATACGAGTATTACACTTCTAAAATAATGTTTTTTTATATTTTTTTTGGCTTCTTTTTTTATTAATCTTTGATTAATCATATTATTACTCCTACTTCTTTTAACTATAGTAATTATAGCATTTAAAGATAAAAAAATAAACCATATATATGATTTACTTTACTATTCCGAGTTTATTTAAAGGCCATATTCTAAGTTTTGCTCTTCCAACAATTTGATTTTTTCTAACTACTCCAATAGTTGGATATCTACTATCTAATGAATTTGCTCTATTATCACCCATTACAAAATAACAATCTCCTGGAATCTTAGTATGACCAATATCATTAATACTAAAATCATCTGTTTCTGTTGATGGATATGGATCAGAAGTTTCCTTACCATTTATATAAAGCTTATTATCTTTATATTCTATTGTTTCACCAGGAAGACCTATAACTCTTTTTATTATAGATTTATCGCCTTCATTTACAACAACAATATCATATCTTTTAACATCATTTCTTTTATATACAATTTTGTTTAGTATCATTATTTGGCCATTTGCTAAAGTTGTATCCATAGAACCACCATCTACTCTAACTGGATCTATAAAAAATATTCTAATTAATATTACTAAAACTATTATTAATAAATAGCTCATTATTGTTTTAAATGTTTTATTTTTAAATATATTTCCCATTTTATCCTCCATAACAAAAATAAGACTTTTGAAGTCTTATTTTCTTTCTTTTATTCTGTATGTACCAATAAAACCTCTTAAGAAAGTTAGTTTTGCTCTTCTTACTCTACCTTTTCTTACTACAGTTATTTTATCAATCTTTGGTGAATTAACTGGGAATATTCTTTCAACACCAATTCCACCAGACATTTTTCTTACAGTAAAAGTTTCTGATATTCCACCACTTCTTTTAGCTACACAAACACCTTCAAAAGCTTGGATTCTTTCTCTTTTTCCTTCGATAATTCTAACGTCTACTCTAACAGTATCTCCAACTCTAAATTCTGGAATGTTAGGATTAATTTGTTTTGCAGTAATTTTTTCAATAATATTACTCATACGATTCCACTCCTTTTCTTATCCAGCAATCATATCAGACAATATAAAAACAGCGGATTGCCTTCTCGCAATATCGATTGTAACATAAAAAAGATAAAAAGGCAAGACTTTTTTTACTTTATTAGCATCTAATCTAATGGATTTTTAATACTATATTTATTTTTTACTGATAAATATTTAAAATATAAATTTATATAATTCTTTTTAGAAAATTTTCTAATATATTTTTTTAATTCTTTATCATCATCACTTATTTTTATTACAAATTTTTTTATAAATATATTTATATTTTTATTTTCATTATAATTAGGAAATAAATCTATTAATTCTTTTATATAATTCTTTGATAATATAAAATTATTATCTAAAGTATCATTATTTTTTATTACTTTAGTAAAAAGTGTCAAAATACCATTTTGAAAAAGCATAGATCCTACAATATTTTTTATATTAATATCATAGTTCTTATAAATTTCTTTTACAAGTTTTGAAGCTTGCAGATAGCATTCATGTTTTTTACCAAGTGAATTTACTAAAGAATCTTCTCTTTCATAATACACATATATTGGCTTATTAATCATTACATAATTTCTAACTTTTGACTTTATCGTTTGTTCAAAAACTAAATCTTCATATATTTTAAGGGAATCATCAAACAATAAATCATTTATTAGATTCTTTTTTATAAGTTTTCCTTTAATATACATATACATATTTATAATTTTAGGGTTATTTTCTATACTACCAAGTATTAAATGTTTTTTAGGTAATTTAGATTCTGTAAACATATATTCTTTGTTATTTTTTGCATATTTGATAATTTGATAACTATCTACATAATCAGAATTATATTTATTTGCAATATCTACCATTCTTCTTACTGCATCTTTTGTTAATTCATCATCTGAATCTACAAACATTATGTATTCTCCAGTTGATGCTTTTAAACCAATATTTCTTGAAAAACTGACACCTTTGTTCTCACTTGAATAAAAAGGTCTAATTCTATTATCTTTTTCAGCATATTCTTTTATTATTTTTTCAGTATTATCTGTTGATGCATCATCAACGACTATTATTTCTATATTTTTATATATTTGATTTACAACACTATCTAAACATCTTCTAATAAATTTTTCAGAATTATATGCTGGAATAATTATGCTTACTACCATTATATCACCTAATTTCTAAAGAAATTTTATCATAATTAACTTTTTTTGGCAAATTAAAAGTAGTAATTTATACTACTCTTTAAAAAAATCTATCATAATTGCTTTTTTAACTTCTTTTAATGTTTTATTTGCTTTTTCATTTGCTTTATTTGTTCCTTCTTTTAAAATACTATATACTTCATCTAAATGTTCCTCATAATATCTTCTTTTTTCTCTTATTGGAGAAAGAATTTCTTCTAAAATATTATATAAAACTTTTTTAATTTTCACGTCTCCAAGTCCACCCTTTTCATATGCTTTTTTCATTTCATCTAAAGTTTTATATTCAGAATATTTACTAATTTGTTCATCACTTGAAAATACATCAAGATAAGTAAATACCATATTTCCTTCTACTTTACCAGGATCTTCTACCTTTATATGATTTGAATCTGTGTACATACTCATTACTTTTTTATAAATAACATCACTTGGGTCACTTAAATAAATTCCATTATTTAATGATTTACTCATTTTTGCATTTCCATCTAATCCTGGAAGTCTTTGGGCTATTTTATTTTCATTAAGAATTGCCTTGCAAGGCACTAATGTTTCACCATAAATTCTATTAAAACTTGATACTATTTCATTAGTTTGTTCAAGCATTGGAAGTTGATCATTACCTACTGGAATAATATTTGCTTTAAATGCAGTTATATCTGCTGCTTGACTTATAGGATAACAAAAGAATCCTACTGGTATACTTTTTTCAAAACTTTTTTCTTTTATTTCATTTTTAACTGTTGGATTTCTTTGAAGTCTTGATACAGTTACTAAGTTCATATAATAAAATGATAATTCTGTTAAAGCTGGTATTTGCGATTGAATAAATATATTTACCTTTTTTGGATCTATTCCAACTGATAAATAATCAAGTGCAACATTTATTATGTTATCTCTTACTTTTTTTGGATTATCAAAATTATCAGTTAATGCTTGTGAGTCTGCGATCATTAAATACATTTCATCATAATTACCTTCATTTTGAAGTACCACTCTATTTTTTAGTGATCCAATATAATGACCTAAATGAAGTTTTCCTGTTGGTCTATCACCTGTTAATATTATATTCATTATAAACTTCTCCCCTTTTCTTCACTATAATCTACTGTTTTTGCTCTCATCATTTGTTTTAAATTTATTTCTTCTTTTAACATATATAATTTATTTTTTATTAAATTTTTATATTCTTTAGTTAAATATTTTGAATAATTACCCATTACTAAAGATGCAAGTCTATCAATTTCACCAAGTACATAATCCGCACCTTCATCATCTGTTTCATCATTTAAAACTATTGCGATTTGTTTAAGTAAAATATTTAATTTTTTATTTATATTTTTTTTCGCTATTGTTTCAATAAATTCTGGTTCAACTAAAACAACTTTACTTATTGATGCTAAATCATCTTTTTCTATTTTATTTTTTGGTTTAAAATCATAACCATCATTAATTTCAATATTTTCTATTTTTTTCTTTGATTTATCATCAATTAATGTATATTTACCAATTTGTTTTCTTTTTGTTTCAGTATTTTCTTTTTCTTCTTCAGTCTTAATTAAATCTTCATCTGATGTGTTTTCTTCTTCACTTTCTTTTAACAAATCTGGTCTTTGCTTCTTTGTTTTCTTTATTTGTTCTTCCCTTCGCCATTCATCTATCTTTTTATGATCTCCGCTTAAAAGAACATCAGGAACTTTCATTCCTCTATATTCCTTTGGTTTTGTATACTGAGGATAATCAAGTAAATCATTATTAAATGAATCATTTAAATGAGATTCTTCATTAATAACTCCTGGAAGTAATCTCGTTACTGAATCAATTATAGCCATTGCTGGAATTTCTCCACCTGTTAAAACATAATCACCTATACTTATTTTTTCATCAACAACAGTATTTATTCTTTCATCAAAACCTTCATAATGACCACAAAGTAAAATTATATTTTTTTCTTTAGATAATTCATATGCTTTTTCTTGATTATATTTTACTCCATCAGGACTAAGCATAATTACTTTAGTATTTTTAGTTTTCAAATCATCTATAGCGTCAAATACAGGTTCACATTTAATAAGCATTCCTGCTCCTCCACCATAAATTGTATCATCTACTTTATTATGCTTATCTTTGCTATAACTTCTTAAATCAATAACATCTATATTTACTTTTTTATCATCTATTGCTCTTTTAATAATTGATTCATTTAGTATTCCATCAAACATTTTTGGAAATAATGATAATACTTTTATTCTCATTATAATAACCCCCTTACATTTTTAACATATATCTTTTTATTTTCTTTATCAAGTTTTTCAATAAACTCATCAACATAAGGAATTAATATATTTTCATTTACTCTAATAACATCATTTGCTTTAGCCCAAAATATTTCAGTTATTTTACCAATATTTTCGTTATCTATTATTACATCAAAACCTATTAATTTGCTTTTTAGTATTTCATTTTCTTTTAAACTTAAATCTTCTTCATTTACATATACAAAGTCACCTTTTAAGTATTCAACATCATTTATATTATTGAATCCTTCAAAAGTAACCATATCAAAAATTTTATGAAATCTATATGAATTGATAATAAATTTCTTTTTCTTTTTTCCTACATAAACTTTAACACCTTTTTTGAAAACTTTGTCTTTAAATTCAAAATCAGATAGTATTCTAAGTTCACCCTTTATTCCATGTGTATTTACAATTTTACCAATTCTAACTAATTCCATATTTTCACCTACTAACTAAATTCATAAAGTATTATTGAAGTTGCAACTCCAACATTTAAACTTTCACAATCATTACTCATCTTTATATATAATTTTTCATCTGAAAGATTTTTAATGTTTTCTCTTACACCATTTCCTTCATTACCCATTATTATAGCATATTTACCATCAACTTTTACATTTTTTATATTTTTTCCATTTATTACATCTGTGGAATATACAGTATATCCTTTTTCTTTTAAAGCATTTATTTCATGTTCTAAATCTCTTCTTATAATATTAATATGAAAATTCATACCTTGCGTACTTCTAACTACCTTAGGATTATATAAATCAACCGTATCTTTACTAAGAATTATTGTATCTACATTAAAGGCTACTGCACTTCTAATTATAGTTCCAAGATTTCCAGGATCCTGTAAACCATCAAGTATAAGTACATTTCCATTTATTTCTTTTTCTTCTTTCTTTTTACATACTCCAATAATTTTATATGGTGTATCAAGACTAGATATAGATTTTATCACATTATATGTAACATATGTAGTGTCTACTTTAAAATCTATTTCTTCATTTTCTTCTAAAACTACTTCTTTTAGTAATCCTTCTTTATATGCTTCTCTTACAAGATGAATACCTTCAACTAAAAATTCATTTGTTTCATCTCTATATTTTTTTTGATTTAATTTTCTTATGTTTTTTATTTTTTTGTTATCTACTGAATCTATAGTCATTACTCTCTCATCTCTTTTCTTATTTGTCTATAATTTGGTTCATTTTCTTCTACTAAACTCCAAAAGTTTTTACTATGATCAAAATGTATAAAGTGTGATAATTCATGAACTATTACATAATCTAAATATTTAGTATCCATATATATTAGATTATAATTAAGTGTTACTTTTTGTAATTTTTTATTACATACACCCCATCTTGTTTTCATTTTTCTAATTGTAAGTGATGGATATGGAACTTTTTTAGAAAAATTATTATAAATATTATCTAAATGTTCTTTAAAAATAATTTCACATTTCTTTTTGTACCATTTTTCTATATTTTCTCTACTATTTGAATATAATGTTTGTCCATCAAAGAATGTTTTTTTAGTATCACACATCCTAATTTCTATTTTTTCTCCTAAAAAATAATTTTCACTTTGTTTTATATTATCTTTTTCTCTTTTTTGAATCATTTTTATTATTGAATCTCTATTATTTTCAATTAATGATTTAATCATAATTTTAGGTGTTAAATAAGATGTTGATACATAAATTTTTAAATCTTCTTTAACTCTTATATAAGTATTTTTATTGTTTTTCTTTTCAATTACTATTTCATATTTTTTATTGTTATATTCAAAAGTCATATTTATCACCTATATAATTTTATCATATTTTTGTTGCATTTGTAATATGTATTTATCTACTTGCTTATTACCAGTTTCTGTAGTATTAAAATACTTACTTGCTGCATATGCAAGTGCATATCTATTATTTTCTATATCTTCATCTTTTTCTATAAAACCACATAATGCCTTAAGTTCATTAGATAATTCGATTTTATTATACTCATAAATTAATATTTCTTCTTCTAAATTAGTAACAAGATTATATACTGAATTGCCAAGTGTAAGTCTTTGTGTATATATATTTACAAGTGACATAAAATTCTTAAAATCTTCATCCATAACAATTCTCCAATTCATGTGATAATATATTATACCAGTTTAATTTAAATGTAAAGAAAAAATCACTTTTTTAGTGATTTTATTCTTTTCTTCTATACATATATACAACTGTATATGGATTTTGCACGCTAAAGGATTTATTTTCGCCAGTCACACCTGATGTGCTTACATTCGTTGTTATATTATGGGTGTGAGATCCACTATATGAATTAGAATAACTTGTTAAAACTCCGCTAGTAATCCCAGGTATTACTGAAAAACCTGTTCCAACAATAATAAAATATTGATCTGCTGCAATCCAGTTACCTCCAACACTATTTCTATCCATATATCCCATATTTAAAGTTATATTATGTGTATGCGAACCATTTGAACTTGTGCTTCCTGTAAGAGATGGAATACTATGACTGTGACTTGGCAAATTTGAAGTATTAAGTTTTACATTTAAAACTCCTCCTTCTTTACTTTCATCACGAATGCTATATAATTTCGTTTCACCATTTGTATCTGTAACAGTACCAGCAGATACTAATGTTCTTCCACTTGCATATACTTCCCACTTTCCGCCAAATTTACTTTGCACTTTTTCTATAGTGTCATCTTCTGTACTCATATATATGCTTCCTACCGGATATATTTCATTTATTACTTCACTTTTTAAGTTTGATACTTTATTTTCTAAAACTGATAGTCTATCTTGAACACTACCAGATGCATCATAATCTATATTATCTACTACTTTTTCTGTTATTTTTTTATTTAAAGAACTAGAATTATTCATTGTCTTAACTAGCATTAACATACTTATTAAAAATAGTGTTAGAATGCTAAACATTATTATTGTACTTGCATATCCTTTATTATTTATTTTCATACCTTTTTTTACTCCCTCATACTATACTTATTACTTTAAGTATACCCCCCCCCGGAAGCGTTTTGTCAAGAAAAAGTTTAAGTCATTTGAAAAGAAAAAATCACTAAATAGTGACTATTTTATTCTCTTATATATATACGTAACTATGTATGGATTTTGTATATTAAATGAAGAACTTGAACCTGAATTTCCAGTATTAGAACTTGTTGTTTTCTGGCCAGATACAGTTATTGATGTACTTGACATTGGTGTTGATACCCAAACCTTAGAAGCAGCACCATCCCCTGCGATTTGCATATAACTACCAGAATTACCTGGCATAAGCGTACCTGATGGAGGTGATCCAAATTCAGTTCTAATTGAATGGCTATGACTTCCAGTCCATGATGATACAGTTAAACTTGGAATACTATGAGTATGATTTGGCATCTCATCATTTGTTAATTTATGGGTGTATTCACCTCCTATTGTACTATTTGTAAATGTTTGAATAAGTCCATTACTATCAGTACCTGCACCTTCACCTATTATTGTTCTTCCTTGTGCATACTTTTCCCATGTCCCACCTATCGCATTTTTTACTTCTTCTGTTGTACTATATGTTGTGCTTATATATACACTTCCTACCGGATATATTTTATCTAACATACTATTTTCCATATTCTTTAATTGATTTTCTAAAATTGATAGCCTATCTTGAACACTTCCTGATGAATCATAATCTATATTATCTACTACT
>URBY01000005.1 GCA_900546245.1 uncultured Mycoplasmatota bacterium
TATTTTCCCGTTAATGTTTAAAAATTTTTGAGACATTTTCCTAAATTATTGACATTTTATTTTGCTTATTACTGTCAAATAGGTATACATAAAATATTATACCTAGTATAAACATAAAGAAAAAATATAAATGAAGAATTCCATTATTAATTTTTGATATTAAAACAAAATATAAAAGTATATGATCTATCACAAAGAAAAAACTTACAATTATTTTAAAAAATAAATTTCTACTAGTTAAAAATCTATAATTATATTTATAAGTAAATGCAAAAAAAATACCATAAAGAAACGAAAAAGCAAGTGATTTTATTTGAAGAATTAATGTCATTTAAATAATTTAGTAAAAACAGAGGATTCCTTTTTGGTATTTTCATCTATATAATTTATTGCATCTATCCTACCTTTTATTGTAACATTTCCTTGATATGTATCTAACTTAACTACTTCTAAATTTTCTCCCTTTATATTCATATATCCTTGTACTGTTTCAAGTAAAAATTCTTCACTATCAAAACTTTCTATTTTTACTACTCCAGATATTATTATATTCTTTCTTTCAGATACTGAAAAAGAATGATTTAAATTAGTACTTACATCTTTTACCATTTCCATATTATCCTCCTTTATATTAAATAATATGAAAATAAAATATTTATAGAACAAAAAAACTCTTTTATTAAGAGTTATTCTGCTTTATTATATTCTTCAACGATAGCTTTTTCAATTATATCTCTTGCTTCTTGAGAAATTGGATGAACTATATCTCTATAATCACCTGTTGGAGTTTTTCTACTTGGCATTGCTACAAATAATCCATTATCTCCTAAAATTATTCTGATATCATGAATTGCAATCATATCATCTATTAATATTTCAGCAATCCCTTTCATTCTTGAATTTTCTTTTTCAATTTTTTTAACTTTTACTGATGTTACTTTCATTAACATTTCATCTCCTTCTGTTATGTTCTATAATAATTATATATTATTATTTGTTATTTATCAATATATTAAATAAAAGAAAAAGTCAATTTTCATTATATTGTAACCTAATTGACTTTATTTTAGCTTCTACACTACCTGTATCTTTATCTATTGTACCAAACTTAGTATTAGTTGGATCTTTTCTTCCTGTTCCAACAAGTTCAACATATAGATCATCAGTTATATCACTTACATCTATCGTTAAAATATAATCAGATTTATTTATATTTGTTCCTACATATTTATTTGGTGGAGTTAAATATGATTCTTCTCTTGTAGTAATTCCATTTGTTAGCCATAATCCAATCCAATAATTTCCAGTTATTTTAATAGAATCAAATTCTATTATTAATTTATTATATTTAGAAAAATCTATTCTAGATTTGCTTATAAGTGATGTTGCAGACGTACCACCTGTACTATTATCAATAGATTTATATACTAACAATTTATTACTTTCTGACATTTGATGAGTACCAAAATCTGAATTTGCACCCAATTCCATATTATTTTCATTTGCTCTATATAAATATTCATATTTTTCTCTTGTACCCATAACATCATATACATATACATATGACGTTTTCTTATCATTTAAGCCATATGTTATTTTGATTCTAACATCATTTGGATCTATATCCTTTCTTGTTTTTATATTTTTTAAATTTTTACCTGATATATATCCATTATCAATTAGTGTATTTAAACTTATTGTATATCCTTCTGAACTTGATTTAACCTTATTTGTTAGTTCATCGCTACTAAGTATATATGAATGAGCCGCACCTTTAATAATTTCATCTAATTGTCCAGCGGATATTTCAGAATATTGTTCACTTTTTTTATCTATATTTACTAATGCAAAAGTAGATATAGCAGCGATAACTACTATTATTGCAAGTAGTTCTACTAATGTAAATCCTTTTTCGTTTTTCATTTTATCACCTACTATTAGAATTATAGCATAAAAAATAAAACAATCATACTTTTTTTAATATGATTGTTTTACAAATTAAATCAGAATAACTAAAAGATGTTAGAAGATTATTTATTTCTATAGTAAATACCTTATCATATATCCCTCTTATAAACCCTTTTTCTTCTCTTTTTCTTGCTCTACCTTCATCAATAATAGCTATTACTTCCTTATCCTTTAGTTTTAATAATTCATTAATTATTTGTTCTTTATTCATTAAAATTATCTTGGATAACCTACATACATACTTCCATATGATTTTATTCCACCTATTCCATCTTTACCACATTTTGTTTTATTTAATAATTCTATTATATTTAATTCTTTAGTATTTTCTGTTTTTGATATTGATATAGCGATAATAGCAGGATCTAATGCATGAATATTAATTCTTTTGGGACTTGATGCAAAATTTGCACCCGCTCTTATTAATTCTTCATAATTAGATTGACAAGCCCCAGCAATTATTTTTAATTTATCATATGATTTTTCATAATTTCTAGCAACTCTAATTGCTTTTGCAAAATTATCACTATTTTTGTATGTGTGATCCTCACCTTTCTTTGAATTATATGCATCATGTCCTGTAATTATTACAATATCTGGTCTTATATCTTCTAAATATTTTCTTATATTTTTATATAAATTTTCTTCCTTTTCATAAACTCCAAAAGCAGTAAGTCCAGCATTTTTATAAAATTTTAAACATCTTTTAAGGTACTCATTATCACCATCAATATGAAGTATCCTCCCCGGTATATAAAAAAAATCATCTCTATCTTCTGGAATAAAATCTATTGTTTCTAAAAATCTTTCATCCTCTGCATCCTTTTCATCTAAAACAATATCTTCTTTTTTTAAATCAGATAATTCACTATCTGCACATAACCTAATATCTATACCAACTAAATAATATATTTCATTTTCTATTTTATCTACTTTAAAATACATATCATTATTGTATTTATTTCTAGATACAATATCTCCAACCTTTATAATATCATTCATTATGTTCACCTTCATTTACATCACTATATTTTATGCATTAAAAAAAATGAAGTTACTTATTCTTCATTTAATTTATTTGATATTTCTATAAATTGTTCAATTGTTAAATTTTCAGCGCGCACTGTTAAATCTAAATCATATTCTTTTAAAATTTCTAAAATTTTATCTAAATCATAACCCTTTAAATTATTTCTTAAGTTCTTTCTTTTAAATTTAAATGAGTCCCTTATAATGTTAAAGAATAGTTTTTCATTTTCCACAGCATAATTATTTTTCTTTTTATCCATTTCTATAATAACGCTATCAACATTAGGCGCAGGGACAAATGAATTTCTAGATACATTCATTAATTTTTTTATATCAAAATAATAATTTAAAAATACAGTTAATGAATTATAGTCTTTTGTTCCAACTTTTGCATTAAATCTATCTCCTACTTCTTTTTGAACCATAATAACTATTTTATCAACACCTAAATCATCTTCTATTATCTTTTCAATTATAGGAGTTGTTATATAATATGGTAAATTTGCAACTACATATAATTTTTTATATTCGTATTTTTTTATATCTTCTTTTACATTTCTTTTTAAAAAATCAGTGAATATTATTTCTACATTATCTTTATCTCCTAGTACTTCATTTATTATTGGTTTTAATGTTTCATCTATTTCGTAACCAATTACATTTTTAGCATAATTACTAGTTACATTTGTAAGTGCAGCTGCTCCTACTCCAATTTCAATAACTAATGTATCTTTATCTATATCACTTTTTAACGCAATATTTTCTAAAATATTTTTATCTTTTAAAAAGTTTTGTCCAAATTTTTTCTTAAAATTAAAATTATATTTTTCTATTAAATCTTTCATATATACTCCTATATTTTAAATAAGTTTCTAGCATTATTTGTAGTTATTTCTTTTATTTCTTCATATTCCATATCAAGTTCAATCGCAATTTGTTTTAATATATAAACTAAATTAAGTGATGTATTTACTTTACCTCTATTTGGTTCTGGAGATAAATATGGTGAATCTGTTTCAACTAAAATATGATTAATATCTATATTTTTTACCATTTCTCTTTGTTTTTTATTATTTTTAAATGTTATTGGTCCATCAATTCCTATATTAAATCCTATTTTTATAAATTTTTTTGCCATTTCTGTACTTCCGGAATAACAATGTATACTACCTCTTAAATTTCTTGTTTTTAATATATCATATACATCTTGAACTGCATCTCTACTGTGGATAATTACTGGTAAATTATATTTTTCAGCAAGTTCTAATTGTTTAATAAATAATTTTTTTTGTTTTTCTTTATTATCTTTTATCCAATAATAATCAAGACCTATTTCTCCGATTGCAACTACTTTTTCATTTTTTAATTGATTCTCTAATAATTTTAAATCTTCATCTGTAATTTCATTTACAACAGAATGATCATAACCAATTGCTGCATATACGTTATCATATTTTTTAGATAATTCAAGAACTTCTAAATTACTTTTTTTATCTATTCCGTTTAATATCATAACAATATTATTTTTTTTGCATTCTTTAATTATTTCTTCTGAATTTTCTACTTCACTATAATAAATATGACAATGTGTATCAATAATCATTAAAATCACCTAAAAAGATTATACCATAATTAGTATAATCTTTTTATAATTTTGGAGATATTTTTTCTTCACTTAATTCATTAAATTTATTTTTTACAAATTCAAGTTCTTCATCAGTGTAATCTTTTCTAGCCTCTTTTAAAAATTTTATTAAATCTTCTCTTGTCACCGGCTTAGCTTTTTCAAAAGTTTCTTTTTTATTGTCATCTATATACTTTTTATATTTTTCAAGATCTGATTTTTCGAAACTTAAAATGCTATCTGCTGATAAAACAGTTCTACTTTGCTCCATTTTTTCATATAATTTACGATTTTCATCACTTGAAAAAATATCAATACCAATTTCTAAAACTTTTTCTAAAGATTTTATTTGTTCTTCGTTTGAAATATTTTTCTTTAAAGATTTTATTTTTAATTCCATTTCTACTAAAAGTTCTTTTAATTTTATACTTGGAATTTTTCTAATTTCATCTTCTGTAATATCAGATTTTTCTTTTTTTATACTTGAATTGCACAAAATAAATTCATATAAATTTGAATACTGTGATGAATTTAATTTGTTAAGTTCATCAACCATTTCTTGAATTTCTTTTTCCATTTTTCCACCTTTAAAACTATTTTTTCATTTGTTCTTTAATATATTCTACTTCTTCATCATAATTTAATCTCATAAATATTGGTTCACCTTTTTCTATCACTTTAATATTATTTAAACCATCATATTTACTTAAACTATCCCATGATTTTAGTGATTCATTTGTTATACCTAATTGATTAAACATATTTATAGATGTATCCTTCATAAATGGATAAATTAAAATTGCTATTCTTCTTAATGATTCAACTAAATGATACATAACAGACTCAAGTTCTTCATTTTTTTCTTCTTTTGCAAGTGTCCAAGGTGTTGTTTCATCAATATACTTATTTGTTCTTGATACTAATATCCATATTTCTTTTAATGCATTTGCAATTTCAAAATTATCTATTTTTTCTTCAAAACTTTTAATCTGATTAAATGAACATTCTTCTATATCTTTATCAAATTCAGAAAAAGTTCCATTGTAAGATTTAATTACACCATCAAGATATTTATTTACCATAGATATAGTTCTATTTAATAAATTACTTAAATCATTACATAAATCATAATTATATCTTTCAACAAAAGACTCTGGTGTAAATACACCATCTTGTGAATATGGCATTTCACGTAATAATGCATATTTTGTTGCATCTAAGCCATATCTATCAATAAGCATTTCAGGATAAATTACATTTCCTTTTGATTTACTCATTTTTCCATCTTTCATCATTATAAAATTATGAACATAAATTGTTTTTGGAAGTGGTAAATCAAGTGCCATTAAAAATATAGGCCAATATATTAAATGAAATCTTGCGATATCTTTTGCAACTACATGTACATCAGCAGGCCAATACTTTTTAAATAAAGTATCATCATCTGACATATAACCTAAAGCAGTTATATAATTTGTAAGTGCATCAAGCCATACATATATTACATGTTTTGGATCTGATAATACTTTTATACCCCAATCAAAAGAAGTTCTAGTTACACATAAATCTTCAAGTCCTGGTTTTATAAAGTTATTTATCATTTCTTCTTTTCTATATTCAGGTTTTATAAAATCAGGATGATTTTCATAATACTCTAATAATCTATCTGTGTATTTTTTCATATTAAAGAAGTATGATTCTTCTTTCATTTTTCTTACATCTCTACCACAATCAGGACATTTACCATCTACAAGTTGTGTTTCAGTAAAATATGATTCACAAGGTTCACAATACCATCCTTCATATTCTCCTTTATAAATGTCACCTTGTTTTAAAAATCTTTCAAATATCTGTTGAACTATTTTTTCATGTCTTTCCTCAGTGGTTTGTATATAATCATCATAGTCTATTTCCATTTTAGACCATAATTCTTTAGCAGCCCTCGCCATTTTATCCACATATTCCTTTGGAGTTTCATTATTTTTTTTAGCTACATTTTCTATTTTTTGACCATGTTCATCTGTTCCAGTAAGCATGTATGCATCATAGCCTCTTAATTTTTTATATCTTTTTAATGAATCTACTAAAGTAGTTGTATACGCTGTACCTATATGGAACTTACCACTAGGATAATATATTGGTGTTGTTATATAAAATGTTTTTTTCAAAGTTATTCACCCTTTCCAGTTGAACCGAATCCTCCAGTTCTATCTTTATCTGCACAATCATCATCTACTAAATAAAATTTATTAAAAATACCTTGTGCAAATCTATCTCCTTTATTTATTTTTAATACTTCTTTACCTTCATTTTGAATTTTAATAAACATATGTCCTTCATTATCAGGATTATTATAATAATCAGAATCAACAATTCCAACTTGATTACATAATCTTACATTATACTTAAATCCCATGCTACTTCTTACTAAAAGCATTAAATATTCATCATCTTCCATTTGTGCTTTTATTCCTGTTGGAACTTTAATTATTTCTCCAGGATTAAGTTCAAATTCGATTGGACTTTTAAAGTCATATCCAGCAGAATGTTTTGTTGATCTAACTGGTAAACTGATATCTTCATATTCACACTTACCTTTTAAATCTTTTTCATATTGTTCTTTACTAATTTTTTCAAACTTTCTCATATTTTACCTCCTCATAAAAAAACTAACATATGACTATATAATACCACATGTTAGACTCTTTTTCAATTTAATTATTCAATATAATTAACAAGTAATTTTGATGCGATTAATAGTAGTGATTTACTATTTTCATCAATTTCCTTACCAGAAAACATTATTATACTTCCTACAACATCACTATCTATTATAAAAGGAATAAAGTAATAGTTTTGTTTAATTTTTTCATTATCTATTACTTCTATAACTTTCATGTCATTTGACAAAAATGTATTTCTATTTTCCATTAAATCATTTACATATTCACTTAATTTTTTATTTAAAAGTTTTTCTTCTAATTTTTTTGATGATAATATTACTTTATCTCTATCAGTTATTATTACATCATTACCTGTCATATCATTAATTACTTTTATATAATCTGATAATACTTTTTCTGAATCATTAAAATGAGAAAACTTTTTTAAAATTATTTCATCATTATTAATAAATATTTCTAGTACTTCATTTTCTTTTATTTTTAAGTTTTTTCTTATTTCTTTTGGTATTACTATTCTTCCAAGATCATCAATTCTTCTTGTAATTCCTGTTGATTTCAAATTTATCCATCCTTCCCTTGCATTTATATTTTGGGAATTGTTGGAATTTTTATACTATCATATCTTTAATTTTTGATAATAATTCAGTTAAATAATATACAAAGTGTTTATCAAGACCATTTGTCATTAACTTAATATATAATCTGTCATTTTTATACTCAAATTTAAATCTAGTTGATATATCATTTGCTTCCATAAATAACTTATCCACAGGAATTTTGTTTATAAGTTCATTTTCAAGCACTAATTCAACATATAGATTTGTTTGATTTACTGTATTTATATTTAATTCTTTTGCCTGTTTTTCGAATAATTCACTATACATATAAACATCCATTTCAGAATCTATCTTACCAAATCTATCTTCTATTTCTCTTCTTACTTCATCTAATTTTTCATAACTATCTATTTCATTAATCTTTTTATGTAATTCAATTTTTAATGATTCATCAGAAGTATATTCATCCTTTATATGATTTTCTACTTCAATTAAAGGTTTTTCTTCTTCTTTTATTTCTTCTTTTGTTTTAATACCTTTTAATCTATCAACTTCATCATTTAATATTTTTACATATAATTCATATCCAACAGAATCTATAAATCCTGCTTGTTCAGTACCAAGTATATCACCTGCACCTCTTATAGATAAATCTCTCATAGCAATTTGAAAACCTGAACCAAGTTCTGTAAATTCTTTTATTGCATTTAATCTTTTAACTGCATTATCACTTAATGTTTTATTTGGAGTATAAAGCAAATATGCATATGCGATTTTATTACTTCTTCCTACTCTACCTCTAATTTGATATAACTGACTTAAACCAAATCTATCAGCATTATATATTATTAGTGTATTAACATTTGGTATATCTATACCTGTTTCTATTATTGTTGTACAAAGTAAAATATCAAATTCATTATTTGTAAAACTAATCATAGTATCTTCTATTTGCCCCTTATTCATTTGTCCATGTGCAATTCTAATATCTGCTTCTGGTATTAATTTTTTAAGTTCAGATAGTTTTTCATCAATATGCTCTACACTATTATATAAAATAAATATTTGTCCATTTCTAGACATTTCTTTATATATTGCTTCCCTAATAATTGATGGATTTTCTTCTGTAACATATGTTTGAACTGGATATCTATTTACTGGTGGAGTTTCTATTAAAGATAAATCTCTTATACCTACAAGTGACATTTGAAGAGTTCTAGGTATTGGTGTTGCACTTAAAGTAAGTACATCAATTGAACTTTTCATTTCTTTTATTTTTTCTTTATGAGTAACACCAAATCTTTGTTCTTCATCTATTACAAGTAATCCCAAATCTTTATATTTTATAGAATTATTTAATAATTTATGTGTACCAAAAATTATATCTATTTTTCCATTTACTAGTTTATCCTTTATTTCATTTGCTTCTTTTACACTTGTAAATCTATTTAATAATGCAATATTTATTCCATAGTTTCCGAATCTTTCTAAAGCACTTTTATACTGCTGAGAAGAAAGTATTGTTGTTGGACATAAGTAAGCAACTTGTTTTCCTGAATTTACGGCTTTAAACATCGCACGAAATGCAACTTCAGTTTTACCATAACCAACATCTCCACATAAAAGCATATCCATTGGATACTCTTTTTCCATCGCAGATTTTATTCTTTCAATCGCAATATATTGATCTACAGTAGGTTCATATTTAAACTCTGAATCAAACTCTTTAGATAATTCATCATCTTTTTTAAAAGCAAAACCTTTTTGTAACTTTCTTTCTGCTGATATTTTAATTAACTTATCCGCAATATCTTTTACCTTATTTTTTACCCTTAATTTTGTTTTTTGCCATTCTGATCCACCTAGTTTGTTTAATCTTGGAACAACACCTTCATTAGATGAATATTTTGTTATTAAATCAATCTTTTCCACAGGAATATATAATTTATCATTATCTTTATAAGATACTTCTATATAGTCTTTTTTATTACCATTCTTTGTTAATGTTTTAATTCCTGTATACATTCCAATACCATGATTTAAATGTACAACATAATCTCCTACTTTTAAATTATCAATATCTTTAATTTTACTTCCATATTTAAATTTATTTTTATAATTTGTTTTCTTATCTCTATTTTTAAATAATTCGTTTTCTGTTAAAACAACATAATTATCAAGCTCAAATCCTTCATCTAAATTAGAATTAATAATATTTACTTTACCTTTAGATAAATCATTTTCATTAGTTAAAATAGTACTAACTGTTAGATATTTTTCTATATTTTTTAATTTACTTTCATCTGATAAAGCAATTATAACTATTTTATTTGAATATAATTGTTTTTCTAAGTATTCATTTAAATATTTAAAATTAGACTCAAATTTTTCTGGAAGTCTTGATGAATAGTTATATGTTTTATTAATTGATTTTATATCAGTTACATTATCAATAGTCATTAAATATATATTATTATTTTTCTGTTCTAATGATGAAAAATCATGCATATATTCTGTTTTATATTCTTCTTCCTTTGAAGAACTATATTCAAATATTTCTTCTCTTAATCTTTTATATGATTTTTTTATTTGATTATAGTCTTTATATATCATTAGTGGGTCATCTACATATGATAATAAACTTGATACTTCATTTACTACATATGGTAAATATTTTTGATAATCAGGAATGTCCTCTACCATTTTTTCATTTATAAACTCTGAATATGGTCTTATTTCACATTCATTTATTTCTTCTAAAGATCTTTGTGATTCTACATCAAAATATCTTATAGAATCAATTGTATCTCCCCAAAATTCAATTCTTATAGGATTATCATTATTTGAAGAAAATACATCTAAAATATATCCTCTATTTGATACTTCTCCAGTTTTATTTACAATTGTATCACTTACATATCCTATTGATAAAAGTTTTCTAAATAATTCATCTTTATTAACCTCTGTATCTTTTTTCAAAATTATTTTACTATCCATCCATAATTTTTTACTAGGTAAATATCTTAAAAATCCCATAAGGTTTGTTATTACAATATTATGATCATTTTCACTAAGTTCATTTAATGTATTTACTCTTATTGATTTTAATTCTGGAGATATCGCAAGTGATTCACTTGTTAAAAAGTCATCCATAGGAAACAAATATACATTATTATTTAATTTTGATATTGATGAATAATATATATTTGCTTCATATAATGAATTTGTTACTATTAATATATTTTTATTGTTTCTTTTATATATATCATTAACGCAAAAAGAGATTAACTGAGTAGTTAACCCTGAAATAGCAACATTATCTATTTGATTTATTAAAATTTTATCATTTAAAAAATTCATATCATCATCTCTTTTAATTATATTTATTCATTAATTTATCAAAATTCATATTAAAATAATCATCAATTATATTTACGCTTGTTTTTATTGCTTCATCTAATACTTTTCTATCATCACTATTTAATTTACCTAAAACATAGTCTTTAGTATCTATTTTTTTATTGTTACTTATGCCTATTTTTAGTCTCTTATAATTCTTTGTTCCAAGATGCATTTCTATATTTTTTATTCCATTATGTCCACCTGATGAACTATTTTGTTTAAGTTTTATTTTACCAAGTTCTTGATCTAAATCATCTTGAATAACTAATATATCCTCTATATTTATTTTAAAGTAATCTACATATTTTCTAACAACTTCTCCAGATAAATTCATATATTTTTGTGGTTCCAAAAATATTACTTTTTCACCATTTATTATTAGCTCTGAATACATTCCTTCAAATTTTGATTTATTAACATTTTGATTATGTTTTTTTAAATATTCATCTACAACATCAAAACCAACATTATGTCTTGTATTTTTATATTCTTTACCCGGATTACCTAATCCTACTATTAGTTTCATTATTTACCTCCATGATACTCCATATAAACAATATTTTTTTCTAAATTATGAAGTTTCGCAACCTTTTTTATTGCTTCTTTTTCTGTATATTCTTCATCTATCAATTTTTTTACATGACTTAAAATATCTATATCATCATATGTTTCTTTTTTAGTATTTCCTTCTACTATTATTACAAATTCACCTTTTGGTTCGATTAATTCTTCTAATATTTCATTAATTTTTCCTCTGTAAACTTCTTCATATTTCTTACTTATTTCTCTTGATACGCTCACCCTTCTATCACCAAATATTTCATATATAAGTTCCAATGTTTCACGAACTCTATATGGTGATTCATAGAAAATTAATGTATATTTTTCTTGCTTTAATTCTTCAAGTTCTTTCTTTTTAGAAGATTTTTTACTATCTAAAAAGCCATAAAATAAAAATTTATTTGGATTTATTCCTGACATAATTAAGGCTGGCACGAATGCTGTCGCACCTGGAAGCCCTATAACATTATATCCTTCTTTTATTGCATGATAAGCAGCAACATACCCTGGATCACTTATCGCAGGTGTGCCTCTATCTGATACAAGTCCAACATTTATTCCGTTTGATAAATATTCAAGTACTTTATCATACACTTTATCTTCATTAAATTTATGACATGATATTAATTTTTTATTTATTTCTAGATAATTAAGTAATTTTGCTGTTTCTCTAGTATCTTCTGAAAATACAATATCAACTTGTTTTAAAATATTAATTGCTCTTAATGTTATATCTTCCATATTACCAATTGGTGTTGGTATTAAATATAAACTTGGTTTGTTATCATAACTTTTTTGACTCATTTTATCACCTACTGAAACATATTTTTTATTTCTTCTAAGTAATTACCATCTTTATCATGAACGTATAATGGTGGCAATATTTTTAAGGATGAATTACCATTTTTTGCACCCTCTATTAAAATCATATTACATTCTGAACCATATCTTGGATAAACTAATTGTAGTCTTTTAGGTTCAATATTATATTTTTTCATACATAAGATTATATCTATTAATCTATCAGGTCTATGAACAAGTGAAATTGTACCATTATTTTTAAGTATTTTCTTAGAAACTGAAAATATATCTTCCAAATTTATTAAAGTTTCATGTCTAGCATTTGTTTTTATAACACTTTCATTTAACTTCGAATTTCCATTTACCCTAAAAAATGGAGGATTACATGTTATTAAATCAAATGTATCAGTTTCATATACTTTTGGTAAATCTTTTACATCCATATTTAATATTTTAATTCTATCCGTAAGATTATTTATCTCTAGTGTTTTTGTTGCTAAATCATACACTTCTTTTTGAATTTCAACACCTGTTATATTACAGTTAACTTTTCTAGATAATATTAATGGTACTGGTGCATTTCCTGTGCAAAAGTCCATTATATTTTTGTATGATTTATTTTGAAGTGCAAAATTTGCAAGTAATACAGAATCTAAAGAAAAATTAAACCAATCAGTATTTTGTACAATATTTAAATCTTTATAATTTAATAATCTATTTACAACTTCCATACTATGATAACTCAATTATTTCCTTATCTTTTGTTTCAATTCTGTATGTTTTTTTAATTACATCAACTGATATAACTTTTCCACTTATTCCATCTTTATTTATGATATCTCCTACTTTTGGTAAATCTTTCTTTAATTCAGAATATGTATCATCTTCATATGAAAGACAACATAATAGTCTACCACATGCTCCATTAATTTTGTTTGGATTTAATGCAATATTTTGATTTTTTGCCATATTTATGGTTATATTATCAAAAGTATATAAATATGATGAACAACAAAGTGGTCTTCCACAAGGTCCAAGTCCACCTACTTCTTTTGCTTTATCTCTTGGTCCAATTTGTCTTAATTCAATTCTGGTTTTATATATTTTAGCAAGGTCTTTGGCTAAATCTCTAAAATCTACTCTATCATTAGCAATAAATGTAAAAAATAGTTGTGTTCTTTCAAATGTATAATTTACATCAACCAACTTCATATCTAAATTATATTTTTTTATAAGTTCATTACATTTTTTATATGCATTTTTAGCATCTTTTATATTATTTAAATGATTTGTATAATCTTTTTTAGTTGATACTCTAATAACGCTTTTTAATGGATAATGAATACTCTTTTTATCCATTTTTATTATATCTGTTATTACCGTTCCAAACTGTAATCCTCTTTCTGTTTCAACAATAACAGTAAGATTTTTTCTTAAATTTAGATTATGACAATCAAAATAATACTTTTTACCATATTTTTTAAATGTTATTCCTACAACATTTACATATTCATCATTCATCTTTATACCTCACTTAATTCTATAATTAGTTTATCAAATAATAATTTCATATTTGCATTTAATCCTAGTTCATTTTTTACATTTTCTACTATCTTTATTTTTTTACCTAACGATTCTATATTATTTAATGAACATATTTTATCTATTACTTCTTTATAATCATTCATATAATTTATCTCATTTTTTACCTTATAATGAATACAATCATCATACATATATAAAAGAATATTACAAAGTATTAAAAAATCATCAGATGTTTTATATACATCATAAGCAAGTTTTTTAACCTTTATCATTGTATTTATTTTATACTTTTCTATATTCATTAAGAAATCTATTGAATTATGTATAAATTTTTCTTTATCTTCATCAGTTATGTCTAAACCCACAAAAAATAAAATGTTTTTCATTTTATTTGAGTTATTATTCTTAAAATTTAAAATTTGACATCTAGATTTTATTGTTGGAAGAACCATATTTATATTATCTGTTAATAATATTGCGATTATATCATCTTCTGGTTCCTCTAAAAACTTTAGTATACAGTTAGCAGATGAAGAATTTAATTTTTCACAATTTTTAATTATATAAATTATTTTATTTGCTTCAACTGGTTTTGTTGAAACACTATTTTGTAACTCAATTAATTGGCTTTTCTTTATAGTATTTCCATCTGGCTCTACTACCTTTAATTCAGTATATTCATCTTTATCTATTCTTTTATATATATTTTCAAGTGTTTCACTTGGTAAACCACTTAAACTAATGATATCCTTTGAAAAATCCTTAGCATATTTATATATATAATCAATGTCATCTGATGAGAATAAATATGCCTGTACAAGTTTATCATTTTTTAAACTCTTTTTTAATACAGTTGTTACTAAATTTTGTTCTTCCATATATTTTTCAAGCATATTTATCACCACCTACTTCTATCTAAAATTTAATAAATAAAATGCAACTAATCCTAAAAATCCGGAACCGTCAAATAGCGCTATTATTAAAACAGTATATATATTTATTGGAATATATAGGTTAAATGATTGCATTATTATATTATATCCATATAAAACTACTATACTAACAATTATTTTTACTACTATTTTTAGTAATTTTTTTAGCATACTTGTCCACCTCATCTAATACATAATATGTGGTGGATTTAATTTTATGAAAGTTTATTTCTTCCTTGCATTGCCATTTGTATTGTAAGAGGATCCAAATACTCCATATCCGCTCCAACCGGTATACCTGCGGCTATTTTAGTAACTGAAACATCATACCCTTCAAGCATTTTTAATATATATCCTGAAGTTGTTTCTCCTTCAATATTTGGTGTTAAGGCTAATATTACTTCTTTTATTTTTTCATCTTTTATTCTATTTATTAACTGATTTATTTTTATATCTTCTGGATTAACACCTTCAAGAGGTGAAATTAATCCTTCAAGTACATGATATTTTCCATTAAATACATTTGCTTTTTCAAATAGAATTAAATTTTTGGTATTTTCAACAACGCATAATACATCACTACTTCTACTTTGATCTAAACAAATGTCACATTTATCATTTTCAGTTAAATTATTACAAATTTCACATTTTTTAATTTTGGTTTTTACATTTTTTAATGATTCAGAAAATCCCTCGACTTGTTCATCACTAAATTTTAATACTGCAAATGCTAATCTTTCAGCATTTTTTTCTCCTATACCAGGTAACAATTTAAAATATTCTATTAATTCTTGTAAACTATTAGGATATTTCATTAGAATATATTTGGAAGTCCTTGTCCTATTTTACCTAGTTTTTCTTCCATTTCTTTTTTTGCAGCACTAATTGCTTCATTTGTAGCAATTAAAATCATATCTTCTAATACTTCTATATCTTCTTTTTCTATATCTTTAGATATACTTATTTTAGTTATTTCTGTATCTCCATTTACTTCTACTTCAACTAAAGGTTGTTTGGCAGTAAATGTTTTTTTACTAACCTCTTCTTTTGCCTTTTCCATATCATTTTGCATTTTCTTTGCTTGTTGCATTAACATATTTATATTCATACTATTCTCCTCCAATTTCTAGTAAATCATCAAATTCACTTTTTTCTCCTGTATTTAATGATTTTATTTTATTTAATATGTCTTCCTCATCTATTATATCAATTTTTTCTTTGTTTTTTATTTTTTCTACATAAATTATTCTCTTTTTATTCCATAACTCATCTAACAAAATACATACTTTTACCTTTTTACCAAGAAGACTTTCCAAACTTTCTTCTAATAGCTCCATATTATCATATAAATCATGTAATATGTTGTCACTGTCTGTCGTTAAGATTATTCCATCTTTTGATCCAGCAGTTATTTTTGTATCATCAAGTAAATTAATAATTTTTAATTTATTTAAATCTGATATATCATTTTTTAAGTTTTCCACAGCATTTTCATATTCTATTTTTGATTTTTTATCAGCAATGCTTAGTGTATTATTTAATCTAATGTTCATAAGTTCATCATATAGTGTATAATCTTTTGTTTCTTTAATTGGTACTTCCACAGTTTGTGGTTTTTCTTCTTTTATTTCTACCTTTTCAGGAGATTTGTTTTCTATATTTATATTTTTTGATGTATAAGTATTATTTTCAAACATTTGTTTGTTTTTTAATATATTTGTTATATTTATTATAGTTACATCAAACAATACTTTTTTATCTTTTGATATCTTCATATCATTAGATATTTTATTTAAAATCATTATTACTTCGATTGTCTTATTTTCACCAATTAAATTTACTATATTTGAGTTATTTTCTAGTTTAAATTTTATTAATTCATTTCTTAAAAATCTAATAAAATCTTCACATATATATATAAAGTTTTTACCTTCTTCTTGCCATGATTCTATTTTAGTAAATACACTATTTAAATCATCATTTACCATTTCAGACATAAACTTTTCTATTTCATCATCATTAATTCTACCATTTAATAATAATACATCTTCGTATTTAATATTTCCATCTGCATATGCGTTTAATTGATCTAACATGCTGACAGCATCTCTTAATCCACCGTTTGATTCTTCTGCAATTAAATTTAATGATTTATCATCTATATTTATGTTTTCCTGTGCACAAATATATTTTAATCTTTCTTTAATTGTTGCGACTGGTATTGGTTTAAATTCAAATGACTGACATCTAGACATAATTGTTAAAGGTATTTTATGTGGTTCTGTAGTTGCAAGTATAAATATTATATGTTCAGGTGGTTCTTCTAATGTTTTTAATAACGCATTAAATGCTCCTGTTGTTAACATATGAACTTCATCAATTATATATATTTTATATTTTGATACTGTTGGAAGTAATGTAATATGATTTCTAATTTCACGTATCTCATCTACTCCATTATTTGATGCAGCATCCATTTCAATAATATCAACATTTTCATTTGAATTATTACTTATACATATATCACATTTTTCACATGATAAACCATCTTCTGGATGTAAGCAATTTATTGTTTTAGCAAATATTTTTGCAATACTTGTTTTACCCGTTCCACGAGGTCCTACAAATAGATATGCATGTGTAAGTTTATTATTTTTAATTACATTTTTTAATGTTTGTACCACTATTTGTTGGCCATATACATCATCAAATGTCTTTGGTCTATACTTTCTATATAGTGCTTGATATTTCATAAAACCTCCTTTATAAATCTATTTAATTATAGCATATTTAATTAAAAATTAGTAACATTTATCACTATATTTTATCAATAAATATCTATTAATTATATATTAATGTTTCACGTGAAACATTGCATAATTTTATATACATGTAAACAAAACAAGAGTTCATTAATAGTTACAATATATATACTTTTTTAATATATATTTATATAGATTATTAAGAAATATATTTTATTAATTTGTTAATATATGAATATTGTTTTTAATTATCTTTTTCAAATAAACTTAACTAATTTATTTTATATTTAGATAATCATAATATAATTTTTTGTATTTAAAATATGTATACAAATATAATAATGTTTCACGTGAAACATTATTTATTAATTAAAAGAATCAATATACCGATAATTTTTATTATTTTAAGTCAAATAATGCTATTATTAATAACACTTTATTAAAATTATTAATATGTTTTTTATTATTAATAATTCAATTATCATTTTAAATTATTTTGTTTTATAATAATACAATGTTTCACGTGAAACATTGTATAAGTAATTATATAATTATTCATAATCTATCAAAAATATATAGACTTTATACATATATAGTTAAAAAATACATTTTTTCATTAAAATTATTGTCATATATATAATAGATTTTATTTATATTTTAAAAAAATACTAACTAGATAATGGTTCACGTGAAACACTATCTATATTAATTTAATCTGTGAACATCATAAAATATGATTTGATAAATCATTATACATAATTTGATTATTAATTTAGAATCACCTTTAATGTTTTAAATTATTTTCTTTAGAATGTTTCACGTGAAACATTCTATAATATATATTCTGCTTTGATAAATATAGGTTAATTAAATATTATAAAACGCGATTTTAAATTTTATTATATAAATTAATATAAAAAGATAATGTTTCACGTGAAACATTATCTTTTATCTTTAAAAAATTGAGTTAATTTATTAGAAAAATTTATTTTATCTTCTATTTTAATAAAATTAGGTTCTTTTTCTGTTAAATGTTCATTCTGATTTATAAAATAATAAGTATTTTTTATTCTTGATTTTCTTATAACCTCTTTACACATTGAACATGGTTCTAATGTAACATATAAATCACAATCATCTAATCTCCAATTATGAAGCTTTTTAGATGCCTTTTTTATAACCAGTATTTCAGCATGATCTAATATATTGTTAGATTTATTAACTTTATTATAAGATTTCGATATTATTTTATCATTTTTTACTATTAATGCTGCAATAGGAACTTCATTCTTATCTTTTGCTTTAGTAATAAGTTTTAATAATTCTTGTTCAATTTTATTTATTTCCATAACTTCTCCATAAAAACGTACATATATTCGTGTTGTATTTTCTTACATATTTTAATGTATAAAAAAATGCACACACGAAAAGGGAATGTTAAGGCTGCTATATTTCTATCCTGACCTGGTTCCAATATTTCCGTTGTGCAATTAAAATATATAATATTTTTCTATATTTGTCAAGTCTGTTATACTAGTTAAATATGTTTGTAATTTGTTCGAAAATATTTCCCGGGAAATATTTTGTTCGTTTTTTGTACGTTAAAATATAAAAAGAAACCGTTATTCAACAGTTTCTTCAGTATTTTCTTCATCATTTTCATCTTTTGTAGTAGCAATTGTTGTAACTTTTTGATTTTCTTTTAAGTTAATTAATCTAACACCTTGTGTTACCCTACTCATTTTAGATACTTGATTCATAGGTATTTTAATAATAATTCCGCTATTTGTAATAATCATTAACTCTTCATCATCATTTACATTCTTAACAGCAGCTAAATTACCATTCTTTTCTGTAACATTTAATGCTTTAACACCTTTACTACCTCTATGAGTTAAACGATATTCTTCAATATTTGTACGTTTTCCGTAACCATTTTCTGTAATAATTAATATATCGCTTGTTGGATCAACCTTTTCAGCACTTACACAAATAGCATCTTCTGGTATTTCAATACCTTTAACACCACTTGCAGTTCTACCCATAATTCTTATTTCATTTTCATTAAATCTAACTAATCTTCCATTTGATGAACCAATAACTATTTCATTGTTACCATCAGTTTTTGTAACGAACAATAGTTCATCATCTTCTTTTAATGTAATTGCGATTTTACCACTTTTTCTAATTGAATCAAATTCTTCAATATTTGTTCTCTTTACTAATCCTTTTCTAGTAACAAATGTGATATAATCACTATTATCATCTTTTGAAATACTTAATATTGAATTAATTTTTTCATCTTTTTCAATTGGTAATAAGTTAATTATTGGTAATCCTTTTGCTTGTCTACTAAATTCTGGTATCTCATAGCCCTTTATTTTATATACTTTTCCTTTATTTGAGAAGAATAATATATAATCATGAGTCTTAACTGTTACCATTTTTTCTACGAAATCTTCTTCATTAGTAGACATACCTTTAACTCCTACACCACCTTTATTTTGTACTTTATAAGTGTCTGTAGTAAGTCTTTTTATGTAACCTTTGTTCGTTAATGTAACAATTATATCTTCAACAGGTATTAATGATTCATCTTCTATATAATCAATAGCTGTCATATCAATACTTGTTCTTCTTTCGTCAGCATATTTATCTTTAATTTCTAATAATTCTGATTTAATTATACCGAAAATTCGTTCGTCTGACGCTAAAATTGCTTTAAAATCTTTAATTTTTTCTAATAAATCATTTAATTCGTTTTCAATTTTATCTCTTTCTAATCCTGTTAATCTTCTTAACTTCATTTCTAGAATTGCATCTGATTGAATTTCACTTAAACCAAATTTGCTCATTAAACCAGCTTTTGCTTCTTCATCTGATTTAGAACCTCTAATTAATTTAATTACTTCATCAATATGATCGAGTGCAATTTTTAAACCTTCTAATATATGAACTCTTTTTTCTGCTTTATCTAGATCAAATTTTGTTCTTCTTATAATTACTTCTTTTTGATATTCAATATATTTTGAAATAATATCTTTTAATCCTAGTGTTTTTGGAACACCTTTATCTAACATTAAGAATATTATTCCAAAATTAGTTTGAAATTGTGTATGTTTATATAAATTGTTTAATACAACTTGTGCATTTGCATCTTTTTTAAGTGTAATAGTTATTTTTACACCATTTTTTAAATCTGTATGATAATCTGCTATACCTTCTATAGTTTTATTGTGGACAAGTTCTGCAACCTTATTTTTAAGTTCCATTGTATTAACGCCATAAGGAACTTCATCAATAATTATATAATGTTTACCATTTTCTTCTTCAATTCTTGCCCTACTTCTTATAGTAATTGTTCCTCTACCAGTTTCATAAGCCTTTTTAATACCACTATTTCCTAAAATGATACCACCTGTTGGAAAATCTGGTCCTTTAATATGTTCCATTAATCCAAGTGTATCAATTTCAGGATTATCTATATAAGCAATACATCCATCAATTACTTCACCTAAGTTATGTGGTGGAATATTTGTTGCCATACCAACAGCAATACCCATAGTACCATTTACAAGAATATTTGGAAATCTTGAAGGTAATATTTCAGGTTCTTTTTCTGTTTCATCAAAGTTTGGTATAAAATTTACTGTATCTTTATTAATATCTCTTAATAATTCTAGTGAAATCTTTGAAAGTCTTGATTCAGTATAACGCATTGCTGCTGCCCCATAACCTTCTATATTACCAAAGTTACCATGCCCATCAACAAGCATATTTCTATAACTAAAATCTTGTGCCATACGAACCATTGCTTCATATATACTTGAATCTCCATGTGGATGATATTTACCCATAACATCACCGACAATACGTGCCGATTTTTTATGAGGTTTATCTGGTGTATAACCTGATTCATACATTGACCATAAAATTCTTCTGTGAACTGGCTTTAAACCATCTCTAAGGTCAGGTAATGCACGTGATACAATAACACTCATTGAATAATCAATAAATGAAGATTCAATTTCCTTAACAATATCATTTTCTTCTAATCTATCTCTATTATGATCCATGATTTACCTCCTATATATCCAAATTCTGCGTATATGTTGCATTATTTTCTATAAATTGTCTTCTAGGCTCTACTTCTTCACCCATTAATTTAGAGAATGCTGCATCTGCTTCTATTGTATCGTCAACTGTTATTTTTCTAAGTATTCTGTGATTTATATCCATTGTTGTTTCATTTAATTCTTCTGCATCCATTTCTCCTAAACCTTTCATACGTGTAATTTCATACTTTGTATTAGGATTTAATGTTGCTAAATATGCATCTCTTTCTTCAGAATCTAGAACATATTTAATTGTTTTGCCATGTTTAATACAAAATAATGGAGGTTGAGCAGCATATACATGTCCTGCCTCTACAATTGGTCTAAAGAAACGATAGAATAATGTTAATAATAATACTCTAATATGTGATCCATCAACATCGGCATCAGTCATTATTATTATTTTATGGTATCTTAATTTACTTAAATCAAATTCTTCACCAATACCAGTACCAAATGCAGTTATTATTGTTCTAATTTCTTCATTTGATAAAGCCCTATCTAATCTTGCTTTTTCAACATTTAATATTTTACCTCTAAGTGGAAGTATTGCTTGTGTCATTGAATTTCTACCTTTAATGGCAGATCCTCCAGCTGAATCCCCCTCTACTAGGAAGATTTCACAAACAGATGGATCTTTTTCTTTACAATCAACAAGTTTTCCACCGAAATTAACTACATCTAAATCACTTTTTCTACGAGTTAATTCTCTTGCTTTTTTAGCAGCTACTCTAGCTCTTGCAGCAGTCATTGTTTTATCAACAATTATCTTTGCTTCTTCTGGATTTTCCATTAAAAATCTTTCGAAACCTTCTGCAAAAACATTATCTGCTATTTTTCTAACTTCTGAATTACCAAGTCTACCTTTTGTTTGACCTTCAAATTGTGGATTTGGATGTTTACAAGATATTATCATTGTTAATCCTTCTTTAACATCATCACCTGTTAAAGCTGCATCTTTATCCTTTAAGAAGTTATTTTTTCTAGCATAATTATTAATAATTCTAGTTAAGGCTCTTCTAACACCTTCTTCATGTGTACCACCATCATGTGTATTTATATTATTTACAAATGAATAAATATTGTCTGTATATCCTGAATTATATTGCATAGCAACTTCGAACATAATTCCTGCTTCTTCACCTTGTAAATGAATTATTTCTTCATGAATTGGTGTCTTATTCTTATTTAAGAACTTAACATATTCACTTATACCACCTTCATAATGGAAAGTTTCTTGTTTTTCTTCTCCTGATCTTTTATCAGTTAATGTTAATCTTAACCCTTTATTTAAGAATGCAAGTTCTCTTGTTCTAACTTTTAAAGTTTCATAATCATATATATCAGTATCAAATATATCTGCATCAGGCTTAAATGTAACTGTTGTTCCTGATTTATCTTCTTCACAAGCACCAATTACAGTTAATGGTTGTACTGTTTTTCCGCCATCAGCAAACTTTACTTCATATACTTTTCCTTCTTTATAAACTGTTACTACAACCCAGCTTGATAAAGCGTTTACAACAGATGCACCAACACCATGAAGGCCACCAGATACCTTGTATCCTCCTCCACCAAATTTTCCACCTGCATGAAGTACAGTATAAACAGTTTCTACTGTGGATATTCCTGTTTTTGGATGAATACCAACTGGTATACCTCTACCATTATCAACAACTGTTACTGAATTATCTTTATTAATTGTTATTTCAATATGATTACAATAGCCTGCTAAAGCCTCATCTATTGAGTTATCTACTATTTCCCAAACTAAATGATGTAATCCTTTAACATCTGTTGTTCCAATATACATACCTGGTCTTTTTCTTACTGCTTCTAGTCCTTCAAGTACTTGTATCGCTGAAGCATCATAATTATTCTCTGCCATCTTTTTCACCTCGTTCATATACTTTTGCATTTTCTACATAAAAAACGTCTGCTTTTTCTATCAATTTTGTATCTATATTATTTATATCCGTAGATGTTATAAAAACTTGTAAATCATTATCTATATATTTAATAATATTTTCTTTCTTTTCTTTATCTAATTCACTAAAAATATCATCAAGAAGTAATATTGGTTTAACATACTTGTTTTCCCTCATCATTTCTATTTCTGATAATTTAAAACAAAGAATTGCTATTCTATGTTGACCTTGTGAACCAAAATTATTAATTTTAACATTATCTAAATATATAGAAAAATCATCCCTATGTACTCCAATTAAAGTAGTCTTTTGTTGTAATTCTTGATAATATACTTTATCATATTTTTCTTTTATTAAACCATATAAATCTTTACTATTCATATCAACAAAAGATTCATATTTAACCAAAATATCTTCTTTTTTAGTTAAATCTTTATAAATCTTCTTAATATGATAATTTATCTTATCGATATAGTTCTTTCTAAAATTAAGAATTTCAATATTTAATCTTATTAATTCATTAGTAAGTACATCGAAATATACTTTATCTATTTTATTACTTGTTTTTAGATACTCATTTCTATTTTTTAAAACTTTATTATAATCATTAATATACTTCAAATAATTATTATAAAATTGACCTATTTCAACATTTAAAAAGTATCTTCTACCCTGTGGTGGACCTTTTAATATTTCAAGATCATCCGGACAAAACATAATAGTATTGATATTTGATAAATATTCACTCATTTTTCTAAGTGGAATATCATTAATACTTACTTTTTTACCTTTTGAATTAATTAAAACTTCATAAGACTTTTTTAATGAATTTTCATGTACAATTTCACCAGTTATTTTAGTAAATAATTCACCTTGTTTAATTAAAAATGAATCTTTACTACATCTATGGGATTTTGTAATAGATAAAACATATATACTTTCTAGGATATTTGTTTTACCTTGAGCATTATTTCCAATAAAAATATTTATCTTTTTGTCAAAATCTATACTAATTTGTGAATAATTTCTGAAATTTACTATAGAAATTTTCTTTAAAAACATTTTAAACCTATTTTTATGTCCTTTACTTCATTTTGACTCATAAATAATGCTCCTATACATACATACTAATTATACCACAAAAAAGGTATTCTTTATAGGTTTTTTAGGAAAAAAACAGACTAATTTTCTAACTTTTTTCTGCTTCTTAAAATATACTCAAGTTTAGTCGCACGAAGGTATTGATTATCAAAAGATCCATACGAAATATTTATGAAAATCTTCCTTCCATTTTTGAAAAAAACTAATATTTTTCCATTAACTTCTCTGTATTCTTTTATCTTATCTAATGCTATCCAAATACATCCAATTAATCTTGGCGATGTAGTTGGAAAATAAATCATATTTGTACTTTCCTCAATTATAATTGGTGATTTATGACTAATACCTGTTAAAACCTTTGTTCCTGTTCTTCTTCCCATATAAGAACTTCCGAAAAATTCACAACTTTTTTCAATTATTTTCATAGAATTCATATTTATCATAAATTCATTGTCTTCTTCTAATACATTTGTAAGATTTTCACCTACTGGTACTATTGCTAGTGTTCTGCTATTAATTTCATAACTTTTCATAATTATCCCCCTAAATTTATTATTTTCCTTCCTTTTTTGAAAATAATTTCTTCTATTAATAGCAACTTTTTTTAAAAATCTTGTCGAAATAAGCAAAAAAAAAGAAATTTCTTTCTTTTTTAGTATGTTTTTATTGGTAATAATAATTGAATTAAGTTTTCATCTTCATCAGTTTTAAGAATTATTGGTTTTATATCAGAATTTAATAATATTCTAATATCTTTACTATTTATTGTTTTTAATGCTTCCATCATAAACTTAGAAGAAAATGCAATTTTAATTTCTTTATCATTATTTTTAGTTATAGCAAGTCTTTCCTCAACACGTCCTATTTCAGGTGTATTTGAGCTTACTATAGCCTCATTCTCATTAGTTTCGAACTTTATTACATTCTTTTCCTTTTCACTTGTTAAAAGTGCTGCTCTATCGATTACACTATATAACTCATCTAAGTCTGTTTTAATTTCAAGTTCAAAAGTATCTGGAATTAATCTAGATGTATCTGGGAATGTACCATTTAAAAGTCTAGATTGAAATAAAATGTTATCAAACTTAAATAAAATTTTATTAGAGAAAATATGAATTTCTACATTTTCATCATTATCATTCAATATTTTAGCAAGTTCCCCAATATTTTTACCAGGTATAACTATATTAATTAAGTTTTCCACAGCACTATCTAATTCAACTATTTTTTTAGCTAGTCTATAAGAATCAGTTGCAATGCATTCCATCTTATTTCCTTCTATTTTTAAATTGATACCTGTAAGTATTGGTCTTGATTCTTGCATAGAAGTTGCAAATAATGTTTGATTTACTATATTTTTAATAACTTTTTTACTTAATATAATAGGATTTGTTGATATATCTAAACTTATATTTGGAAATTCACTTGAATCAATACCATTTAAGTTAAAGTTAGAATTTTGTGTATAAATTAATATCTTTAATCCATCTATTATTTCTATATTAATAAGACCATCAGGTAATTTTCTAATTATTTCAAGTAAATATTTACCTTGAATAATAATTGTTCCTGTGGAAACTATATTATCTATATATTTCTTATCAATAAAACATTCTATATCTATATCATTATTAGTAGCTGTTAAAAATAATCCTTCATTTGTTAAATTAAATTTAATTCCTCCAAGTACAGGTATTACATTTTTAGTAGATACTGCTTTTGATACGTTATTTAAATTTTCTAATAATATTTCTTTTTTAATACTAAATTTCATATTAACCCTCCTAAACTGATTATATCATATTATTTATTATTTAAATATGTTATTTTTATTATTACTGTTGAAAAAGTTGAAAACTTTATATTTATTTATTTTATAAAGGTTTACGAATTTTTATCCTGTGTATAACTGTTGATAAAACATGTGCATTTTTATATTTCCCTGTGTATTATTCTAATTTTGAAATAATTTCATTAATAATATTATCTAGTTGTTTGTTCTCTTTTCTTTCTTTTTCAATCTTATCACATGAATGCATAACTGTTGAATGATCTCTTCCGCCAAATTCTATACCAATTTTAGGAAATGATTCATCCGTTAGTTGTCTTGACAAATAAATTGCTATTTGTCTTGGAAAAGCAATAGTTGCGACTCTTTTCTTTGATTTTAGGTCTTCGACTGATACATTATAGTGTTCTGCGACTACTCTTTGTATTTTTTGTATATCATTTTTAAAGTTAGTCATAGGTGTTATAGTACCTTTTAATGCTTCAATAGTTAAATCAAGTGTTATTTCTTCTTGAAAAAATATTGTAGAATAAGCACAAACTCTTGTTAAAGCACCTTCTAAACTTCTTACATCTGATGGACACATATTTGCTATATAATCAATCGCATCATCACTTATATGCCTTGAAAAGTCCATATTTGCCATTTTTTTTCTTAATATTTCTCTTCTTAAATCATTATCCGGTGGAAAAATATTTACTTTTAATCCCCAGTTAAATCTTGTTCTTAGCCTATCCTCTAAATGTTTTAAATCATCTGGAGAACTATCTGATGATATAATAATTTGCTTTTTATCATCATATAATGTATTGAATGTATGGAAAAACTCATTTTGGGTTTTAGGAGCATTTCCTAAAAATTGTATATCATCAATTATAAGTACATCAATATTTCTGTATTTATCTTTAAATAAATCTACATAATCAAAATTAGTTCCGTCTTTATCTTTTTTATTTAATCCTAAAAAATCATTAATAAATTGATCACTAGTAACATATAATACCCTTTTATTTGTATTTTTTACAATATAATTACCAATTGCCTGCATTAAATGTGTCTTACCAAGACCACTATTACCATATATAAACAAAGGATTATACATTTTACCAGGATTTTCAGCTACGGCAAGCGCTGTTGCTTGTGCAAATCTATTACTTTCACCTACTATAAAATTTTCAAAAACATAATCAGGATTTAAATTTGCCTTTTCTGAACTATTATAAGGTACACCAAGTTCTTCTTCTTCCTCTTTTTGTATAGTAATCTTTTTATTATTGTATTCATTTTCAAGAACAAACTCAAAATTAAAATTAGTTCCTGTTATACTATTGAAAATATCACTTATTATATCAATGTAAGATTCAGATAAATGTTTTTTATGAGCGATAGTTGGAACAATGATTACAGCGTGTTCTTCATTTAATTCAACAAGTTTTGAAGTGCTAAACCAAGTATCATACGATAAAGAAGATAATTTGGTTTTTATTGTACTAAGAAATTTATTCCATATATTATCAATGTTCATAAACTATCACCTCCCCCTGATTAGATAGTAAAGTTATAAACTTATTATAACTCTTTTTTCTTCATTTTCAAGGTTAAAAATTAGTAAACAATACTTATCAACACAAATTGTGGAAACTACTCTATATAAAATAAAGGATTGTAATACTTTTCCACATTTTCCACAAATTTACAATTAACAGGTACTTTTTAAACAGTTATTATTTTTCCACATTATTGTTGAAAGTGTTGATAACTTTATTTGAATATATATTATAAAGAAAAATTAAATATTTTTCCACAAAAAATTGTTAAAAAGTAAAAAAAATGTCAAAATATAAAAAAACAGATGTTTAAATCTGTCTTAAGTATTCAGCAGTATTAAATAATTTCATACCATTTGAGCCTTTTAAAAGGATAATATCATCTTTTTTAAGGTAATTTTTAAGAAATTCATGTGAATCACTTTCATTATTAAATATATTTATATCATTATTAAAGTTATTTTTAATAAGTTCATCTTTTATAAATTTAACTTCATTACCTACTAATATTACACCATCAATATCCTTATTTAATATATAATTACCTATTTTCCTGTGTATATCTTCTGAATAATCACCAAGTTCTAAAATATCACCTATCATTAATAGTTTTCTATTATAATTAGATTTAGAAATCATATCTATAGAATTAATTAATGAATCATAACTGCAGTTATATGTATCATTGATTATTGTAGTACCAGTTTTATTTGCTATTTTTTCAAGTCTATTACTAGGTAATTTGAAGGTTTCTATACCCTTTTTAATATTTTCATCACTTATATTAAGTTCTTTTCCTACAGCATATGCAACTAAGCTATTATAAATAAATGCTTCACCTGGTGCATTAACCTCAAAATCAGTATCTTTTATTTTAAATTTACTACTAAAGATTTCATCAACTATATTTGTTGCCATATAGTCACTTTTATTATTTATACCAATCGTTTTTATATTAACATTAATTTTATCTAAATTATTATGAAGCATATCATTATCATTATTTATAATAAGAGTACCATTTTCTTTAAGTCCATCGATAATTTCAAGTTTAGCCTTTAATATATTTTCTCTAGAACCAAGATTTCCAATATGAGCAGTACCTATATTAGTAATAACTGCGATAGTTGGTTTAGCTATTTTACTTAACAAAGTTATTTCATTTAAATGATTCATACCCATTTCAAGAACCATAGCGTTATGTTCTTTTAATTTTAATATAGTTAAAGGAAGACCTATATGATTATTATAGTTTCCTTCTGTTTTTAAAACATTATATTTAGTACTTAATACACTTGATATTATTTCTTTAGTACTTGTTTTCCCTACACTACCTGTAACTGCGATAACAGGTATATCATATAATGATCTTTTATATGCTGCTAATTCCTGAAGAAATTTAATAGAATTATCTACAATAATAATTGTTTTATTATTATAATTTCTAAAATCTATATCTTTAACAGACTCTTTTTCTAGAATGCAAGCACTTGCACCCTTTTTAAAAGCTTCTTCATAAAATAAATTACCATCAAAAGTTTCACCTTTAATTCCTATATAACAATCATTTTCATTAATTTCTCTAGTATCTTTAGAAAAATTCTCTATTTTTAGATTTTCATCCCCAATTATAAGACTTGCATTACACTCTCTTATAATATCTTTTATTAATATTTCTTTCATAAATTACCTCTTTCCAGCAATAACACCTGAACATTTAGAAATTTCATCAATAAGTTTTTCATCAACAGGTTTACCTTCAATTATAATATCTTTTCCTGTACCAAATGGAATAATTTTCATATTTTCTTCCATTTCTTCTTTTGTAAGTACTTTAAAATCCTTTATATCTTTTATATATTCATCTTCAGAAATACCTTTTTCTTCTAATTGTTCTTTAGTTAAACCATCAAATACATCATATATTTTACCCTCATATAATACACCGCAATGATTGTAATCATTTTTCATAACAAACTGTGCATCAGGAAAATAATGTTTTATTATTTTAGCAAGTTCATAGCAACCACCATGAGAAAAATAATAAAATGAATCAACATAATCTATATATGAACTAAATTCATCATTAAATAAATCAATTGTAAACGTGATAAATTTACTAATATTGTCAAGATTAAGCATTGTTATTCTCCTTTATAAAATCTCTAACTATTTCTTGATCACTAAAATGATGCTTTTCAGTACCAATTATTTGATAATCTTCATGACCTTTTCCAAGTATCATTAATATGTCATTATCTTTTAACATGCTCATTCCTTTTATAATAGCGTTTTTTCTATCAAAAATAATTTCATGATTATCCTTATTTAATCCAGTAACTATGTCATTCATAATTTGTTTTTCATCTTCAGTTCTTGGATTATCATCAGTAAATATTACATAATCAGAATTTTCTTCTGCAGCTCTTCCCATTATTGGTCTTTTTGTTCTGTCTCTATCTCCACCACAACCAATAATTGTTATAATTCTTCCTTTTTTATATTCATTTGCACTTTTTAAAACATTTATAACTGCATCAGGTGTATGAGCATAATCAACAAATACACTATTTGTATTATATTTAATCATTTCCATACGTCCAGCAGGTGCCATTAAATCTTTAGTAATATTAATAATACTATCAATACTAAATCCTAATTTATGTACAAGCATAAGCGCAGTTAAATAGTTATACACATTATAACTACCTACCATATTTATTTGTGTATTATATATTTTATCTTCATAATTAAATTCTATTTTCGTGTGTAAATGTGATAAAGAATAATTTTTTATTAAAACATCGGCACCATTTTTACCAATAGTTATATTTTTGTTTTCGTTTAACATAAATTTTTCATGATGAGGGTCATCTTTATTTATAATAGCAATCTTTTCTCCCCTAGTTTTTTCAAATAACTTTCTTTTAGCGTTTGCATAATTTTCTAAAGTTTTATGATAATCTAAGTGATCTTGTGTAAGATTTGTAAATGCTACTTCATCAAATTCAAGTCCAAATATTCTATTTTTATCAAGTGCATGACTACTTACTTCCATAACAACATATTCACAGCCATATTCTTTTGCTTCTAGAAGCATATCATAAAGTAAATCAGTGTCAGGAGTTGTATTATTTAATAATCTTTTAGTATTACCATAATAAAAACCAATAGTACCTATATATGCACATTTCTTACCAAGCAATGTTAATAATTGATATACTAAGTAACAAATTGTAGTTTTACCATTAGTACCAGTTACTCCAATTAATTTCATATCTTTAATTTTAGGATAATAATTTTCATAAAGATAATTATTTAAATATTCTTTTGTATTTGGCACAACAACAGTTTCAACACTATAACTACCCTTTTCACATATGATTTTAGATGCTCCGTTTTTAATAGCGCTTTCAATAAAATCATGACCATCAGTGTTTACATTTTTTATCGCAATAAATGTATCACCAGGATTAACCTTTCTAGAATCAGTTTTTAGTTCTATCATATTTCATACCTCCAATAATCTATTTCAATAAAAATTATATTACAAAAATGGAAAAAATTAAATATTTTTATTATAATAGTTTTGTTAAGAAGTACATATGAGGGATAAGAGAAAGTAATATTATGTATTTTGAAAGTGTATGTAATAAAATATTGAATGAAATAATTGGTGAAGAAAATTTGCCAAGAAAAGAATTAAATGTAAAAAAATATAAGAATAAGCAATAAAAATAAAAAAAAATTTAATAAAATGTTTGACTTTATAAGAAAAAATGTATATAATTGAAATGTTTTATGAACTTGGAGGTGCAAAAATGAAAAGAACTTTTCAACCTAATAATAGAAAAAAAGCAAAAAAACATGGATTTTTTTCTAGAGTAAAAGGTAAGGTATTAAATAATAGAAGAAAAAAAGGACGCAAAACTTTATCTAAATAATTCCACTTTTTATTAGTGGTTTTTTTTGTAAGTAGGTGAAAAAATGAAAAAAACTAATATAATAAAGAAAAATTTTGATATAAGTAAAGTATTAGATTCAAAAAAATGTTATAGGAACAGATATTTTAATATTTATTATAATGAAAATAATGTAGGAAAATATAGATTTGCAGTATGTGTATCTAAAAAAATAGGAAATGCTGTAACTAGAAATAAAGTAAAAAGACAAGTAAAAGATGTTATAGATAAAAGCAATTTAGTATTTAATTCTAGTACTGATTATGTTATAATAATAAAGAAAGAAATTAATGAAATAAAATATAGTGAAATTAAGAAAAATTTAATGAATCTATTAAAGAAAGTAACAGATTAGGAGAAATTTATGAAAAAAGGCAAGATAATGAAAATATTAGTTGTAGTACTATCAATATTTATAATAACTGGTTGTACAACAACACTAAAAGATCCAAAAACTAAAAAAGTTGTAACTTATGAAGATGAAAAAGTTAAAATAACTTTAAATGAAAATATATTATGTAAACCAACAAATAAAGGTTTAGTAAAAGAATATAATAAGTATAAAAAACAAATTGATATATCAAAGTTACCAGATTGTGATAATTTTAAACCAAGTGATGCAAATTATAATAACTTATGGGAAACTTTAGTAGTTAAGCCACTTGCTTGGTTAACATTAAAAATTGGTAGTTTAGTAAAAAGTTATGGTATTGCACTTATAATTTTATCAATAATAATAAGATTAATACTTGCGCCATTTACTAAAAAAACTGCTATGCAATCTGAAAATATGAAAAAGATGCAACCAGAAATGGATAGAATAAATAAAAAATATGAAAATAAAACAGATCAAGATTCAATGACTAAAAAATCAATGGAAACAATGGCATTATATAAAAAATATGATATAAATCCATTTTCAAGTTGTTTATTTGCATTTATTCAAATACCATTATTATTTGGTTTCTTAGAAGCAATAAATAGAGTACCAGTAATATTTGAAGAAAACTTATTTGGTCTTATACTTGGAACAACACCATTTAAAGCAATTACATCAGGTCATATTGAATACGCAATTATAGTTATATTAATTGGTGCTACAACATTTATTTCTCAAAAATTAAATACAACAGCTCCAACACCTCAAACAAATGATATTAATCCAAATACAATGATGAATTTCATGCTTGTAATGATTGTAATAATGTCACTTAAATTCTCAGTAGCATTATCATTATATTGGATTGCATCAACATTATTTACTATTGTTCAAAACTTAATAGTTATTAAAACAAGTAAAAAGAAAGAGGTAAAGTAATATGAAAGAATATTTATATGAAGGAAAAAATGAAGAAGAATTAATACTTAAAATGCTTAACGAATTAGGTGTTAAAGAAGATGAAATCTTATATGTAACAAAAGAAGAAACAGTAGGATTATTAAAAAAGAAAAAAGTAACAATGAAAGCAATTCTTAAAACTGATGTTTTAGAATATTCAAAGAAATTTGTTACAGATTTAGTAAATGCTATGGGATTAGATGTTAAACTTGAAACAAAAAGAGGAGAGAATAATATACTAATTAAATTATACTCAGATAATAATCCAATATTGATAGGTAAAAATGGAAGAACACTAATGTCAATTCAAAATATACTTCATCAATCAATATATGCTAAAACTGGCATTCATGTAAATATTTTATTAGATGCATCAAACTATAAAGAAAAGAAACAAAAAAACATTGAATATATGGCAAAAAAACTTGCTAAAGAAGTAGTTCAAACAGGAATAGAAATTAAAATGGATTCAATGAATTCATATGAAAGACATTTAGTTCACGATATTTTAAGTAATTATAGAGGTGTAAAAACTGAAAGTGAAGGAGAAGAACCTAACAGATGTGTTGTTATTAAACCATCTAAATAGGTTTCTTTTTTTGACAATAAATATTAAAAATGTTAATATAATTGCTCAAATGAGGGAAGAATTTATGGATAAAGTTTATTTTACTAAAGAAGAATTTAATAAATTATGGAATAAATTAGAATATTTAGGAAAAGGTGGAGAGGGTACATGTAAAAAATTAAATAAAAGTGAGACAATAAAATATTTAGATGGACCTTATAATGATTTAACTGAAACTCAGATAAATCAATTTATTGATTTAAAAAATCAAACATATTTATTTCCATATAAAGCATTTTATATAGATGATAAATTAATGGGATATATAACAAAATATTCTAGAGGAAAAAATCTTATCGAATTATCAAGAGATAATATTAATTTTGATAAATTTATAAGTGGTGTAAAAAAAGTTGAAAATGACTGTAATATATTGTCTCAAAAAGGTATAATGACATTTGATATTTTGTTTAATATTTTATATAAAAATGGAGTATTTCATATAATTGATACTTGTGATTATGAAATTGTTGATAAAGATTGTAAAGAACTATATAAAGATAATATAAGTTATTTTAATTATAGCTTATTAGAATTTTTAGTAAAAGATAGATTTTATAAATTTGTATTTACATCAAAAGAGCTAAGAGAGTTATATAAAGAAGCAGAAAATGGAGAATCAATAATATTATTTTTAAAAATGTTAAGGCAAAGACTTAGTGAATATTGTGATAAAGATGTGAAATATGTTAGAAATGCAAAAAAAGCAATGACATTATGTCATAAATCTGTATATCCAGAATACTTTTAATGAAAACTTCATATTTGAAGTTTTTATTATGTTATAATAAAAAAAGGAAGTGATTTTTTATGAACGATACAATATGTGCTATATCAACAGCATTAGGCGTAGGAGCAATTTCAATAATAAGAGTTAGTGGAGATGACGCAATAGGTATTGTTAACAAAATATTTGATAAAGATTTAACTAAAAAAGAATCTCACACTATAAATTATGGACACATAGTTTATAAGGGTGAAATAATTGATGAAGTAATGGTAAGTATAATGAAATCACCTAAAACATTTACAAAAGAGGATATAGTTGAAATAAATTCACATGGTGGTGTTGCTGTAACAAATAAAGTACTAGAAATATTACTTTTAGAAGGTGCGAGACTCGCAGAACCAGGAGAATTTACAAAAAGAGCCTTTTTAAATGGAAGAATTGATTTAGTAGAAGCAGAAAGTATAATGGATTTAATAGAATCAAAAACAGAAACATCTAGAAAACTAGCAATAAGTGGAATGGAAGGAAAAGTATCAAAACTAGTAAAAAATATTATAGACAATTTAGTAAAAGTAAATGCAAATATTGAAGTTAATATAGATTATCCAGAATATGAAGATATTGAAATTGTAACAAAAGAAAAAATAGAGGAAATGTCTAAATATATAAATAAAGAATTAACAAAACTATTAAATGAATCAGAAAATGGAAAACTTATAAAAGATGGAATAAATACACTAATTTTAGGTAGACCAAATGTTGGTAAAAGTTCTATATTAAATAAACTTATAGAAGAAGACAAGGCAATAGTAACTAGCGTTGCGGGTACAACAAGAGATATAGTAGAAGGTCAGATAAGAGTAAATGGAATTTTACTTAATATAATAGATACCGCAGGTGTAAGAGAAACAGAAGATATAGTAGAAAAAATAGGTGTAGAAAAATCATTAAGTTTAGTAAATGATGCAGATTTAATAATACTTGTATTTAATAATAATGAAAAATTAACTGATGAAGATAAAAAATTACTTGAATATACAAAAGAAAAAAAGAGAATAATAGTAATAAACAAAATAGATTTAGAAAATAATTTAGATATTAGTAATTTAAAAAATGAAAGAATAGTAAAAATTTCAGCATTAAAAGATAGTGGTATTGAAAACTTAAAAAATGAAATAAATGATATGTTTAATCTAGAAGAAATTAATTTAGGAGATTTTACTTATTTATCAAATTCAAGACAAATATCACTTGTAAAGAAAGCAGTAGAAATATCGAAAAATTTAGAGGATGCTTTAAATAATGATGTACCAATTGATTTACTTGAAATAGATATAAAAGAAATTTGTGAAATACTTGGAGAAATAATAGGCGAGAGTTATGATGATAAATTAATAGATACATTATTTAGTAACTTTTGTTTAGGAAAGTAGGAAATAATGAAGAATATAGGAATAATAGGTAGTGGTAGCTTTGGATGCGCACTCGCAAACGTATTAATAAAAAATCATAATGTAAAAATATGGTCCTTTAAAAAGGAAGAGGCAGATATAATAAATAATGAACATAGATGTATGTTTATTGATAATTCAAAACTAGATGAAAGAATAATGTGTTATACAAATTATGAAGATGTAATAGAAGATTCAGAATATTTAATTTTAGTAACTCCATCAAGTGTAATTAGAAACACATGTCAAAATATAAAAAAATATGTTACAAATCAAAAAATAATAATCGCATCAAAGGGTATGGAAATAGAAACTAAAAAATTTTTAACAGATGTTGTAAAAGAAGAGTTAGAGTTAAAATATATCGGAATAATCTCTGGACCAAGTATAGCAAAAGAAGTAATAAATGATATGGGATTAAAGGTTATATTCGCATCTAATAATAATGATTATAACAATGAAATAAAAAATAATTTTGAAACAGATAAATTTAAAATAGAATTAAGTGATGATGTAATTGGAACAGAATTAGGTGGAACATTAAAAAATATTATATCAATCGCATCAGGATTAGTTAATGGTCTTAATTTAGGAAATAATATGAACGCTATTCTTATTACAAAAGGATTAGAAGAAATAAAAGAAATAGGACTAAAATTGGGTGCTAAAGAAGAAACATTTTATGGTTTATCAAGTCTTGGAGATTTATTAACAACATGTTTAAGCAATGAAAGTAGAAATAATAAATGTGGAATTCTTTTATCGCAAGATAAAACAATAGCTGAAATAAAAGAAGAAATAGGCATGGTTATTGAAGGACTTGATGCTTTAAAAATAGCGCATGATATATCACAAAAGTATAATATTAACACTAAAATAATAAATACACTTTACGATATTATTTATAATGAAAAGATTAAAGAATCTATAATAGATGCAGTAATAAATTAAAGAGGTAATTATGAATAAAAAGATAATAATTGGAAACTTTAAAATGAATTTACTTCCAAATGAAGTAGTTTTATATATTGAAAATTTAAAGAAAGATATAAAAAGTAATAATGAAATTGTATTATGTGTTCCATATGTGAATATTCCATATATAAATAATAATTTAAAAAATACTAATATTCATATTGGTGCTCAAAATGTATATTTTGAGGATAATGGAGCTTATACAGGAGAAATATCTTCTAAAATGTTAAAATCAATAGGAGTAGAATATATTTTGATTGGACATCCTGAAAGAAGGCATATTTTTAAAGAAAATGATTTAATAATAAATAAAAAATTGATTAAATGCTTAAATAATAATTTAAAAATTATTTTATGTGTAGAAAATATTGTTCAATTAAAAAAGGATTTAAAAAATGTTAATTCTGATCAATTAAAAAATATAATATTTATATATGAAACACGTAAATCAATTGGTAAAAAAGAAATAATAAATAGTAAAAAAATCAATAACAGCATTAATAAATATAAGAAATATTTATTAAAAAAGTATGAAACATTATCTAAAAAAGATATAAAAATAGGATATGGAGGAAGTATAAATTCTAATAATATAATAGGATTAAAAAATATAGATATTTTACTTATTGGATCTGCATGTTTAGACATAAATGAATTCATAAATATAATAAATAATGTATAAATAGGAGTATTATAATGACAAAAATAAGAATAAATAATTATATTTTAGAAAGTCCAAAATTAGATAAAAGTAAAAATATAATTAACATAAGTGATATACATTCTAATATAGAAGTTTTAAAAAAAATTAGAAAAATTTTAGAAAAATCAACAACTCAAGATGATTATATTTGTATTACAGGTGATATAGTAGATACTATAGATGATTTTAGAAATGAACAAATGATTAAAGAATTATCAAAAATAGGAAATATTTCAAAAACTATTTTATCTCTTGGAAATCATGAATTCATAGGGAGTGATAATAAAAAATATATGTGTTTTTTTAATGAATTGTCTAGTTACTCCGATTGTTTTTGTTTAGTAAAAGAATATGATTCTATAGTTTTAAATAATAATATTATAATAAATGCTATAAATATGCCATTATCATATTATGAAGATGCTGAGTCAAAATTATCAGCATATAAATTTATAAAAAATATTAAATTGAATGTTGAAAAATCTAACTTTAATATTTTATTATCTCATACGCCAAATTGGATTTTTAAGAATAATAAAGAAATTAACAATCTAGAAATTTTAAAGAATATGGATATAATTTTATGTGGACATAACCATGGTGGATTAATGCCAGTTTTTCTTCAAGATATAATTAATAATCATTACGGATTAGTGGGTCCATATTCAAAAGTATTTCAGTCAAATGCCTATGGTATATATAATGAAGGTGATACATCTATATTAATTTCAAATGGTGTAACAAAAATATCAGAAACATCACCTTTAGGTAAAATTAGCCATATTTTAAATAAAATATATATTCCAGAGATAGATATAATAAATATGGTACAATCTAATGAACATTCACTAAAATTGAAAAAAAGAAGTGTTATTAAATTTTAAAACTACTAAAAGTAGTTTTTCTTTTATTGTGTAATTTTTTATCTTGTAGTATAATACAAGTGCAAAAAAAGAAGGTTGATTAAAATGAAATATGAAATAATTGTAGTTGGTGGAGGACATGCTGGATGTGAAGCAACACTAGCTTCTGCCAATAAAGGTCACAAAACATTACTTGTTACAGGTTCAAAAGATACAATTGCGATGATGCCATGTAATCCATCAATAGGTGGTTCTGCAAAAGGAATTGTTGTAAGAGAAATAGATGCACTTGGCGGATATATGGGTAAAGTTGCAGATAAAACATTACTTCAAATGAAACTTTTAAATAGTAGTAAAGGACCTGCTGTTAGATCGCTTAGAGCGCAAGGTGACAAAATTACTTATCCAAAAGAAATGTTAAGAATATTAGAAGAACATAAAAATATAGATATAATTGAGGAAATAGTAGAAGATTTAATAGTAGAAAATAATAAAATAAAAGGTGTTAGATTATCCACAGGAAAAGAGATTATGTGTGACGCTGTAATTCTTACAACTGGAACTTATATGAAGGCAAATATATTAGTAGGTGATAAAAGAACAGTTTCAGGACCAAAAGGAACAAGACCTTCTTTATACTTAAGTGAAAATCTAGAAAAATTAGGATTTAAAATACTTAGACTTAAAACAGGAACTCCACCTAGAATTGATAGAAGTACAATAGATTTCTCAAAGACTAAAAGAGAAGATGGAGATGACAAACTATATACATTTTCATTTGATAACAAACCTTATTATACTGTGGAAAACCAAGAACCATGTTATTTAACTTATACAACAGAAGAAACTCATAAAATTATTAGAGATAATTTAGATAAATCTAGTATGTATGGTGGTTTTTATGAAAAATTAGGAACTGGACCTAGATATTGTCCATCTATAGAAGATAAAGTAGTAAGATTTGCAGATAAAGAAAGACACCAATTATTCTTAGAACCAGAAAGTAAATATTATGATGATATATATCTTCAAGGTTTTTCAACAAGTATGCCATATGATGTACAAGAAGAAATGGTACATAGTTTACCAGGACTTGAACATGCTAAAATACTTAGATATGCATATGCGATAGAATATGATGCTATAGACTCAAGAGATTTAAAACCAAGTCTAGAAACTAAAATAATAGATGGATTATTTACCGCAGGACAAATAAATGGTACAAGTGGTTATGAAGAAGCCGCAGGACAAGGATTAATCGCAGGAATAAATGCAGGATTAAAACTAGAAGGAAAAGATCCATTAATCTTAGGAAGAGATGAATCATACATTGGTGTACTTATAGATGATTTAGTAACAAAAGGTGTAAAAGATCCATATAGATTGCTTACTTCAAGAGCAGAATACCGTTTATTACTAAGACATGATAATGCTGATATTAGACTTAGAACTCATGGCTATGAAGTAGGTTTAATTAATGATGAACAATATAATAGATTAAAAGAAAAAGAAAAGAATATAGATTTAATAATAGAAGAATTAAAGAATATAAAAATAAAAGATGAAAAAAATATTACTGCATATGATTATTTAAAAAGAACAGAAGTATCAATTAATGATGTAAAAGATAAATTAAGTAAAGAATATGATGAACTAGAATTAGAACAAGCAGAAATCATGATTAAATATGAAGGATATATTAGAAAAACAAGAAAAGAAGCAGAAAAAATGAAAAAGTTAGAGAACAAAAAAATTCCTAAAGATATTGATTATGATAAAGTTCCTAATTTAGCTAGTGAAGCAAGAATAAAATTAAAAGAAGTAAGACCAGAAAGTTTTGGACAAGCACTTAGAATAAGTGGAGTAAATCCATCAGATGTATCTATTTTATCTGTTTATATGAAGAGGTATTTTAATGAATAAGAATGAATTTGTTTTAGCACTAAAAAATCTTGGAATAGATATAACAGAAGAAAAACTAAACAAATTAGATAAATATTATGATTTATTAATGGAGTGGAATAATAAAATAAATTTAACTAGAATAACAGATAAAGAAGAAGTTTATTTAAAACATTTTTATGATAGTTTAACATTAATAAAAGCATATGATTTAAATAAGAAAATTAAGGTTTGTGATGCAGGAACAGGTGCTGGATTTCCTGGAATAGTTCTAAAGATAGTATTTGATAATATTGATATTACACTTGTAGATGCATTAAATAAAAGAGTTATGTTTTTAAATGAGGTTATCAAAGAGTTAGAGCTAAAAAATATTACTGCCGTACACTCTAGAATAGAAGATTTTGCTAAAGAAAATAGGGAAAAATTTGATTTAGTTACTTCAAGAGCAGTTTCTAGACTAAATTTATTAGATGAACTATGTATTCCTCTTGTAAAAGAAAATGGTTATTTTATACCAATGAAAGCAAATATAGAAGGTGAAATAGAAGAAGCAGAGTCTGGAATAAAAAAATTAGGAGCGCAAAAAGAAGAAATAATATCATTTCTTTTACCTAAAGAAGGATCTGTTAGAAACTTAATAAAGATAAAAAAAGTAAACAAGACAAGTATTAAATATCCAAGAGTATTTGATAAAATCAAAAAAAATCCACTATAATGCGGATTTTTTTGTTATAATTATTATAGTAAAGGGAGTATTGATATGAATAAGAAAATAATAGTTATAAATGGTACAGGAGGAAGCGGAAAAGATACATTTGTAGAATATGTTTCTAAATATGCTAAAGTATATAATTTTTCATCAGTAGATAAAGTGAAAGAAATCGCAAAATTGATAGGCTGGACAGGTACAAAAACTGATAAAGACCGTAAATTTTTAAGTGATTTAAAAAAATTAACAACAAACTATAACGATATGTCTTTTGTTTCAATAAAAGAAGCTATTAATAAATTTAATTCTTCAGATAATGAAATAATGTTTATTCATATAAGAGAACCAGAAGAAATACAAAGAGTAGTAGATAATTTTTCTGCCAAAACATTACTAATAAAAAGAGAAGGACTTAAAATAATAGATACTAACTCATCAGATGCAAATGTAGAAAACTACAAATATGATTATACAATAATTAACACAACACTTGAAAATTTAGATAAAAGTGCATTAGAATTTGTTCAAGATTTGAAATAAATTCTTAATTTTATTTTCTCACTTTTTTCTAAAAAGCAATTGTAAAATATGTATTTTTATTGTACAATAATAAGTAAGAATAAAAGGTAGGGAGCAGTTATGAACGAAAGGGAAAGAGAAATAATTGAAGTATCATTAGATGATATTATTCCAAATAGATTTCAACCAAGACTTTCATTTGATGAACAAGGATTAAATGAACTTGCTGAATCAATAAGACAACATGGAATAATACAACCTCTAGTTTTAAGAAAAATTGGCGATAAATATGAAATAATAGCGGGTGAAAGAAGATATAAAGCATCATATATTGCAGGACTTACTAAAGTTCCAGCAGTTATAATTGATTTAAATGATAATGAATCTGCTGAAGTAGCAATTGTAGAAAATATCCAAAGAAAAGATTTATCACCAATAGAAGAAGCAAAATCATATAAAAAATTGCTTGATAGAGGATATTTAACACAAGATCAATTAGCGTCTAGAATGGGTAAAAATCAATCAACAGTATCAAATAAGTTAAGACTTTTAAATCTAGATGAAAAAGTTCAAGATGCTCTTTTAAATAACAAAATATCAGAAAGACATGCAAGAAGTTTACTAAAATTAGATAATAAAGAAGAGCAAAAAGAAGTATTAGATGAAATAATAGAAAAAAGATTGAATGTTAGAGATACAGAAGATTTAATTAATAGAAAATTAAATGGAGAAGAAGAAATAATTAGAATTCCAAGTTTTTCACAAAAAGAAATTCCATCTTTTGAATTTCCTAATTATATAAGTGAAATTCCTGGTACAAAAACAGAAGAAAATGTTGAAGTTAGTTCTACTCCAATAAAAGAATATAAAGAAAAAGAAGAAGAAATAGAAGTAATGAATGATAATGATGAAGAAGAAATATTAAATATTCCAACATTATCAATAACAAAACAAGAAAAAAATATAGATGACGTAATTAGTAAAATTCAAAAAGTAGTAGAAGAAGTAAAAGAATTAGGTTTTGAAGCAAAATTAGAAGAATATGATTTTGATGGATTATATCAATTTGTTATAAAAGTAGATAATGAAAATTAAAAATATGATGAAAAAATCATATTTTTTTAAATATTTAGGGGAAAAATAAATTGTAACGGAGAATATAACATATGAAAGGGTTATTTTTAGAAAATAGAAAGGAGGAAAAATTAAATAACTCTTATCATAAATATAAGGGAGGATATTATGGTTACAATTAAAGATAATTATGTATTGGATGAAGAAAAATTAGATGTTATTTTGTCAAATTTAGAACATAACCTAAAGACATTATTTGAAAATGATAAAGATATGCTTGCAGAAATAATAAATGGTGTCACAGGAATACCAAAAGAAGATATAATTGAAAGAGGAATTCTTTTAGATAGTCAAGATCTAATAAATCCAGAAAAAGTAAAAAAATATAAAGACTCAGATATACTTATTAGTGTATATAATAATACAATAAATATTGTAATGAATAAAAAAGACCAAAAATAATAAAGGAGGAATTTTGGTTACAATAAAAGGATATACAAATAATCCAGAACTAAGAAAAAAAGAGGTAATACCGGGAACATTTGATGCAGTATTTAAAACAGTATTAACAGAAGAAAAAGAAGTACTCGCAGAAATAATAGAATTAGTAATTGGTATACCAAAAGAAGAAGTAATAAAAAATGGAGTAATAATAAATAG